>JBAUBP010000188.1:0-8781 GCA_049676905.1 Bathyarchaeia archaeon | reverse complement strand
CTCATATCATATCCTGAAGCCCCAGTTGATGTTTCTATTTTAGTATTGATATTATTGAATAGAAGTGTACCCGCTACTCGTTTTGCCCCTATTGATAAGGCCCCATTAATAGCATCTTTTGTATATTCAACTAACCTAGAAGTTTGTATTGATTCAGATGTTGGATTAGATATATAATTGAAAGGTCCCCTAGGAAGTCTTTCATATTCTCTGTTTGGTTTAGTAGATTTTGCGATTTCGAGAAGGGAATGAACGGCCTTTTTAATGCTTCCTTCGGAGAGGTCTGTTATGCTTGCTATAGCTACCCTTTTTTTAAAAACTATCATGAAATTTATCGTGGACAATAGCCAAGCCTTACTTACAGTAATCTCATTATTTGCAAATCTGATCATTTTTACATCTTCTGTGACGCAAGTGGCTGCGACATCTTCTGCCCCACCTTTTTTTCCTTCCTTTACAACTAATGAGGATAACTCATTTTCACTCATGCTATGCTTCTCCAATCTTTACATTCCTGAGTCTAATATCTGGACCACCAGTCCAAACAGGTACACCTTGCTGAGGATCGCCCTTACCACATGTCGCGGCGCTGAATGAGATATCTTTTCCAACTGCATCAATACTCTTGAATAATGAAGGGGTAGTCATCTCGATTACTGGATTTCTAATTAGATATTTAGGTTCACCATTCTTAATGAAGTAAGCTTCAAGCCCGACATATCGTTGATTGTATCTTCGATCGTCAATATTCCATTCCATGAAGCTCTTTATGTATACACCCTTTGAGATAGTCTTGAAAAGTTCTTGTTGATTATAATCTCCTTTATCCATGTAAGTATTAGACATCCTGATTATTGGTTCTCGGTCGTAAGATATTGTGCGTGCTGCTCCATTGCTCTGGATACCAAGTTCTGCAGCTGTTTCTCTATTATGAAGAAATTCGTTTATGATGCCTTCCTTTATTAGTTCACGACGTGAAGCTTGAACACCTTCGTCATCGTAAAGATAATATCCATATGAAGATGGAATTGTTGGATCATCAATTATGTTAACTGCCTTGCTACCAATCCTCTTTCCTAACATTTTCATATTAACAAATGATTCTCCCGCTGCTGCTGCCTCTCTTCCAAGTATGCGGTCAGCCTCGAATGGATGACCACAGGATTCATGGCATACTATTCCAGTAACTTCACTTCCAAGGATCACATCTGTCTTATCTCTTGGTGGTCTCTTTGCTTTAGTAAGTATAGAAGCAAGAACATTGATTTCTTGTGAAACAAATTCTGTTAGATCCCAAGATAGAATTGCCTCCCATCCACTACTTTCAGCTTTTTTATTAAATCGTTGGGCTGTACCTTTACTCGGTTTGTAAGCAGTCATGAAATACAAGAAAGAAACTCTAGGAACTTTTGATGTAATATATGTTCCTTCACTATTCAGGAATATTTGTTCTCTTAGATTTTCATTTATTGATAATATTCTCGAAGGAAATTTTACATCGCTTTTTTTTCTGAATAATTTATCAATATTTTGAAGAAGTTTGATTTTCTTTTCTACATCTATTGACCCAAATTTATGTTTTTGTTTTACTTCCCAATTTGCTCTATTAATCTTTAAATTAGAAAGTCTAATGGGTTTTTTCATGCTGGTTGAAGCGAAACGAGCCATAGAGGCTGCTGATAAAATCGTGTCTTTGATGCCTTCCTGTGTTAGATTATTTGTTGAAGCAAAACCAAGTGAACCATTAATGATTAATCTTACACCTATACCTGCTTCTCTGAGAAATCCTGAAAATTGAGGTGTTCCATTTTTCATGACAGTTGAATTGCCCAAGTCCTTTTGTATTCTAGCCTCAGCATATGTTGAGCCTAGACTCGTAGAATAATTTACTGCAGACTGAGCTAAATCTTCCAACTTTAAACTCTTAAGAGAATGAAGGAAACAAAGATTTAAACAGATATTTCTTGGAAATTGGTGAGAATTGTTTTGATATACATATATTAGTTAATTTATGATGGGTTTATGTAACTAAATTTAGTATTTTAATTAATTATTTTCAGGAAAATAGATTTTAATTATCCTCAAATGTCCATTGTAAGAATTGAATCGTGTATAACTAATTATGATTGAAGAGAATTGTTTTGATATACTCCCTTAAAGAAGCCTTAGAAGAAATAACGCTTGCAGGATATCAAATTGAAGCTGAAGCTTTCGAGCTTCTTAAAATATTACACCGTGAAGAACACTTCAAATTAGTTATTGCCGAAACTATAAATCAAGCAAGAAAAAAAGATCTAAAATTGCTAATTATAACTCGTGATATGATTGAGACAACACTTGAGAAAATAACTCAAGAAAAAGAAACTACTGAAATTAAAATACATCCAAGAGCAACTATACCTTTTGCTAGGGATATACCAACAGAAATCGAGATCTTGCAAGATGGTAGTGAAGACCCAGAATCTTGTGGGAAGATTGATGACTTCAACAATTATTTTAAAGATAGATTTCAAAAACTTTCGAAAATTCTACGCGAAAGATTAGACTTCAATAGTGCAAAGGAAATAAGTTATGCTCTTGAAAAAAAATATGGTGAAAAAGTAAAGATAATAGCTATGGTTACGAGACGGCGTGAACGTACAGAATATCTGTTTTTAGATATTGAGGATTTTGAAAATACAGCAACTTTAATGGTAGTTCGGGAAAAGAATAAAGAATTATTTGAAATGGCGAGAAGAATTCTTCCAGATCAATTAATTGGAATAGAAGCAATTCATGGTAAAGGAGATCTCTTAATAGCAGAACAGATAGTTTTACCTGATGTTCCTGAAAGAAAACAAAAAAAAGCTAAAGATCCTATTAACGCAGTTTTACTCTCAGATATCCATATTGGAAGCACAACATTTTGCACAGATGCCTTTGAGAAATTAATTTTGTGGCTTAACGGTAAGGTTGGAAATAAAAAACAAATAGAGGCTGCTTCTAGAACTAAATATGTTTTGATAGCAGGAGATCTTGTTGATGGAGTAGGAGTATTTCCAGGTCAAGAGAGGGAACTATCTATTCCTGACATTTACCAACAATACAAATTACTATCACAGTATATAGAACAGATACCAGATTACATGGAAGTAGTTATTATTCCTGGAAATCATGATGCTGTGAGACAAGCTCTTCCACAACCGATAATACCAAAGGATTTCGCAGAACCAATTTATGAAGCTCGAAATGTTAGAACTTTAGGGAATCCATCTGAAATAAGTATACATGGAATACATATTCTGATGTATCATGGTAGAAGCTTGGATGATATTATCGCAAGAGTTCCAAATCTAAGTATGAAGACTCCAGATAAGGCCATGGAGTACCTACTTAAATCAAGACATTTAGCTCCTGAATATGGAGCTAGAACATCACTAGCACCTGAAAGAAAGGATAGACTTGTGATTACAACCGTACCAGATGTTTTCCAAGCGGGTCATATTCATGTTGCCCAAAATTCTGTTTATAAAAGTACTGTCATAGTAAATTGTGGTGCATGGCAAAGTCAGACTGAATTCCAGAAGAGAATGGGTGTAGACCCAACACCAGGAATTATGCCTATTCTTAATCTTCAAACAATGGAAGTTAATATGATGAATTTCATGTATAATGAAGCACTATCTTGACAAGTTAGCTCTTCTGATTGAATGTGGTACGTAATGAAATAATGGTTTGAGTAAACCATCTTCTGACAATGCATCAAGGATAGCTTGTTGTGAGAATCCTAGGTGAACTTTCTTAGTTCTTCCATATCTACCAAAATTCACAAGTCTTGCGTTTAGTATTCCCATAATGTCAAGTTCACTTATTAGCCCACTAACTCTTCTTTGTGTTAATGAATCAATCTTGATTTCTTTACATAATTCTTGATAGATGGCGTATATATCTCCAGTTACTGCTTCATTTTTGGAGTGCTTTGTGAAAAGAAATACGCTGATTAAAACAATTTTTAGATGAAGTGGCAGTGATGTTAAGGCCTCAGTTACTCGGTCATGTTCAACTTTGTTTTGTGCCGCTCTTATGTGTGATTCTGTGACTTCTGTGTCACCTTTTCTTTCTGCTAATTCTCCTGCTACTCGAATAAGGTCTAGTGCACGTCTAGCATCACCATGTTCACCTGCAGCAATGGCGGCACAAAGGCGAATTGCCGATTCTTCCAGGGAACCGTTGATAAAAGCTATACGAGTACGTGTTTGTATAATGTCGTAAAGTTCGTCTGCCAGATATGGTTTGAATATAACCTCTTCTTCCCCGAGACAACTAAGAACTCTTGCATCAAGAAAATCCTTGAAACGTAGATCATTTGATACTCCTACTATGGCTACCCATCCCCCACGTAAACTTTCATTTATTCTTGTCAGTTCATATAGTAGATTGTTTTCTTGACGATTCTTAACAAGAGTATCAATTTCATCGAGTACGATTAGAGGACAAAATCTTCCTTTATTGATTCCATTTCTAAATCTGTCAAAAAGTTCTCCTACCGCCAGTCCCGTGAATGGAACTTGGATATCAAGGGAGCGACAGATTTCTGCCAATACTCTATAGTTTGTACCAGAAAGTCTACAATTGATGTATGATGGTCTAATCTTGGCTCCTAACTCGTTTGCTTTCTTTTCTAAACTATCAAGTACATGACGTGTGACTGCAGTTTTTCCAGTGCCTGGTTTTCCATATACGATTACATTTGATATCTTTGATAGGTGTAAAGATGGGGCTAATATTTTTGCCAGACGATCAATCTCAATCCTTCGATGAGGCAGCTCCTTTGGAATGTAATCATGTCTGAGAACTTCTCGATTAGAGAGGATTCTACCTCCGTGTAAGAATTTCTCAAATATCCCTTCAAGAGCCTCAGAACTAGGCAAACCGTTACACCAATACTTAATCGTCAGATTTTTGTAAAGCTTGCCCAGAAATATTAAGAATTCCTGTACATCAAAGACAATAGAAAACGGTGTAAAACTAGATGTCATAAGATGAAAAGATAAACGTCCTTCTGTTGGAGAACTGATTAAATATTAGCGTAAACCCGCTATAAGGCAATTACGTTTTAGATCATACAAGACAACATAGGTGTGAACTAATGAGAGTATATGCATTTGAACAGGGTGATGGAAAAAATAAGAAGCTTCTAGGAGGAAAGGGCGCTGGACTTTGTGAAATGACAAGAATAGGTCTACCAGTACCTCCAGGTTTCATCATTACGACTGAGGTCTGTTTAGAATATTATAAAGAGGAAAAAAAACTCCATCTAGACCTAATGGATGAAATAAGGAAGAATGTCCTCGGTATAGAAAAGAAAACAGGAAAACAATTTGGAGGCGCCGAAAATCCATTATTAGTGTCTGTCCGCTCAGGTGCCGCGATGAGTATGCCTGGAATGATGGATACCATTTTAAATCTCGGTTTAAATGCGGGTACTCTGAAAGGAGTAATAGAGAAGACAAAGAACGAAAGATTTGCATGGGATTCATACAGACGATTTGTTCAGTTGTTTTCAGAGATTGCAATGGGAGCAAAAGAAGAGAGTTTTAGTAAAAAGTTAGATGAGATAAAGGAAAAATATAATGCTAATCTTGATACTGATTTAGATGCCGAAGCACTCAAAGAAGCAACCGAAGATTTCAAAAAAATCTGCAAGCAAGAGACTGGTAAAGATTTCCCTGATGACCCTTTTGAGCAGTTAGAAACAGCAATATCAGCTGTATTTGAATCATGGCTGGGTAAACGAGCAGTAGATTATAGGAAATATAATAAAATAACTCCTGAAATGGCAAATGGAACTGCCGTTAATATTCAAACAATGGTTTTCGGCAACATGGGTAATGATTCAGCTACTGGAGTAGCATTCACACGTGACCCAAGTTCGGGAGAAAATGTTTTTTTTGGTGAATATTTGACAAATGCTCAAGGCGAGGACGTGGTTGCTGGAACCAGAACACCTAAACCAATTGTCGAGATGGAGAATGAATTTCCTGAGACCTACAAAGAGTTGTGTGAAGTTAGAAAAAAACTTGAACATCATTATAAAGAGGTCCAAGACTTTGAATTTACAATGGAAAAGGGTATTTTGTGGGTTTTACAGACAAGAAATGGAAAAATGACGGCAAGTTCACGCTTGAAAACTAGTATAGATATGTTAAATGAGGAGTTACTTACAAAAAAAGAAGCAATTTTACGTATTGAACCAGCTCAGCTTGAACAATTGCTGCATAAACGGATCGACCCACAGGCTAACGCAAAATCTGTTGCAAAAGGTTTGCCTGCGTCACCTGGAGCGGCTACAGGCAAGGTTGTATTCTCGGCTGATGAAGCTGAGGAGCTTGGTGAAAAGGGTGAGATAATTATTCTTGTTCGTGAAGAAACGAAACCGGATGACATCCATGGTTTCATATCAGCGCAGGGTGTGCTTACTTCTCGAGGTGGAAAAACTTCTCATGCTGCAGTAGTTGCACGTTCAATGGGTAAACCATGTGTTTCAGGATGTAATGAAATTAAAATTGATGACCGAAAAAAAATCTTCAAAGTAGATGATAAAATAATCAAAGAACTAGAAACAATAACTATTGATGGAACAAGTGGAGAAGTTTTCATTGGTAAAGTACCACTAATTGAACCAGAAATTACCGAAGATTTCAAACAAGTGTTGAAATGGGCTGATGAGATCCGCACTTTAGAGGTAAGAGCAAATGCTGATAGTCCTAACGATGCAAAGGTAGCAAGAGATTTTGGAGCTGAGGGGATAGGTCTATGCAGAACAGAAAGAATGTTCAATGAGGTTGAGAGATTACCCATATTTCAAAAAATGATTCTTTCTGATAGTGAAGAAGAGCGCAAATCAGCAATTGAAAAACTGATGCCACTACAGAAGAAAGATTTTATGGAAATTTTTGAAGTTATGAATGGGTTGCCAGTTACAATCCGATTGCTGGATCCACCATTACATGAATTTTTACCTTCCATAGAACAACTGATGAATGATCTCAATGAGCTTAAAGAACGGGGTGAAAGTATAAAAGAAAAAGAGAATGTTTTGAGGAAAGTTAAAACACTCTATGAAGTAAATCCAATGTTAGGTCACCGAGGTGTTAGATTAGGAATTACGATTCCCGCCCTTTATGATATGCAAGTTTATGCAATTATAGAGGCGGCCTGTGAAGTAAAGAAGAAAAATATTGATGTTAAACCAGAAATTATGATTCCACAAGTAAGTATATCAAGTGAGTTAAAATTTGTTAAAAAACGTATAGATTTAATCGCACAGGAAGTCTTTGAAAAATATGAGCAGAAAATTGATTATAAATTCGGGACAATGATGGAAGTTGTTCGAAGTTGTTTAACAGCAGAAAAAATAGCTGAATTTGCAGAATTTTTTTCCTTTGGTACAAATGACCTTACACAAGGGACATTTTCATTCTCAAGAGAAGATGCTGAAAATAAATTTCTCCCAAAATATATGGAAGAAAACATCTTGAAAAATAATCCATTCGAAACTTTAGATATAGATGGGGTTGGAAGATTAATGCAAATAGCCATAAAAGATGGTAAGAAGCGACGACCTGAATTGAAAATAGGAATTTGTGGTGAACATGGGGGTGACCCAGGATCCGTTAGATTTTGTAGTAAAATTGGGTTAAACTATGTTTCCTGTTCTGGTTATAGAGTTCCAGTAGCTCGATTGGCTGCAGCACAAGAGGTTGCACAAGAACAGTAAAGTTAGGACCCTGACCCCTTGTTTTCCATTGGAAACAAAAAATTCTATGTTGTTGTTGGTAAGTAAGTAATTATATAAAAAATTCTCCGAAGCTTAACTAGATTTTATAATATAATTGATTTACAGTCTAAGAAAAAGTATTGTTTAATATGTTTTTTTGGATTACGAAACATCTTAAATGATTTAAATCATTCCAGTGGAAATGGTGGGGTAGGAGTCTGTGAATGCCTGTAAACGACTTATTAATAATCAAATTTTACTGATATTTTTAAAAATAAATCTATTTATATGTTCATTTTTTGTGAATGGTCTATACCCCTTGATTTCCTATGGAATATATTCATATTTAATGTAAAACGTTAGAATTATTCGTTCACAAAATCTTAAAAAGATAGTAAAATAGATAAAGGTGTTCACAAATAATACATTCACCTGTGAAATACTCTGGTGCACAAATTGCCCGCACATCGTGTCAAAATGGAGTTCTACGACAAAGAAGGAATAAAACACACAATGGCAATTGAAGGGCGAGTCACTAGAGATAAGGTAGGCAAAATTCTTGATTATATTGAATTGATGGGGGGTGTAGAAGGAGTTACACCCAGCACAAATTTTATTCAAAAACCTACCAATAATCGTTTTGATAGATTGCTTTCACTTGTTCTTACACATTTTACTGGTCAATCTTTTCTATCAAAAGACGTACAGAAAACATACAAATCAATTCATGAAGATGAAGTACCTCTTAGCACAATTTCCACATATCTTTCTAGACTAGTTGATAGAGGAGTTCTAACAAGAGATGGATCCTCTTTTGAATGGAAATACACTATTAAATCCATAGGATCCCAAAAAAACAGTTCACTTACAAATTAGATAAAACAATAACCTAATCAGATTCTCTTATCACTCTTCCTCCTTTACCTAGTAAATTTGATATTATATCACCTAATTCCATCGATAAATTACGTCGTAACTTAACAGCATCATTACCCGATTCTCTGTTTAGCTCAGTATATGCT
>JBAUBP010000187.1:0-16402 GCA_049676905.1 Bathyarchaeia archaeon | reverse complement strand
TAGTCTAGTTCAGCTACCTGTATCAATTCTTTCAAAATTAAATCTCCCCCTCTATCTCCATCGAGAAATGCTGTAACTTCTTTGTTCTTGCAGAGTTCAATGATGGTTTTTGGAATCTTTGTTCCATTAATTCCTATGGCATTCTTTATTCCACATTTTAGAAGATTAATTACGTCTGCTCTACCCTCAACTACAATAATGGACCCTGTTATGGCAACCTCAGGACCTGCAGGCAACTCTTCTGACCCAAACTTGGATATTTCAGCTGGCCTAACCGAGTCTGAGATCTCCTGAATAACCTCATCTGTACTTGGAGTTGCCTCAACTATCCAACCCTGCAGTATTTGCTTGGCCTTTGATTTTATCATTTCCCGTTTATGGTCACGTTCGTCGTGCATAGGTTCAAGGAGTATCTTCGCGTTACAAGGCCCTATTCGGTCAACACTCTCTACAGCTGCCGCTATGATAGCTGTCGAGGTCTTGTCAAGGCTAGAAGGTATCGTGATCTCGCCTGTCGTACGATCGTTCTTGGACTCGAGCTTAATGCCTATACGACCTAATCTTCCACTCTTTTGAAGTTCTCTTAGATCCAAATCTGGACCAAAAAGGCCCTCGGTCTGTCCGAAGATCGCCCCGATAACATCAGGTTTTTCAACAACACCCTCAACATCAAATTTTGCTTTTATTATGTATTTGGTGGTTGGTGTAAACTTCCCAGTCTCTTGCATAAGTGTGTAACCTCCAATGTAAATTCACTCCGAATATGTGAATGTGATGGAGAGTGTTTCCTCAGTTCCAACTTAAAAACTTGTTTCCTTAGGTTCGACTTATTCAGCCTTTTCTGGATTCTTCTCTAAGATTCTCAACTAGGCCATCAAGTTCTTCGATCGCTCGGACCTCAGGTCGACAGAGAGCCTTAAGTTTCTTCCAAATCGCAACATTGACCTTTACTTTCATATGAGTTAATTCATCGATCAATTTCGCGGCCAATCTGGTACCTTCTTTATCAAAATCTGTTAAGACTATTACTTCCCGTTTATCAGCAAGATTTGCAGTGAAATCGTAGAAGCCATTTCCAGAGGATTTTAGACAGATTACTATACCTGGAATCTTTAACCTTCTAAGAGCTTCTTTGTCTCTCCTTCCCTCAACAATTATCGGGATACCATCTCGTGAACTACTGACTATGCGCTTCAGTGTTTTCTCTATATCTTCGAATTTACGTCGTAAGCTTGCATTCAAGACTCGTTATCTCGTAACTTCGATCTTTTTCATCTCGTTTAGATATTTTGGATTTTTTTTGAAATGGCCCCTGACTACCTCAAGAATTTGCGCTAATTCATCAGCCACAGAATTCTTTAGGTCTAAGGGATGAATTGAGGCCTTTGCATAATCTGACTGAAAAACATCAAAATCATCAAAAACAACATCTCCACCATATTTCTGAGAACGTGAGATTTTCAACGAACCTTTTTCTGGAAATATTATGTATTTTGCTATCTCAATAATTGGATTCAACCTGGTTTCCTTCGGTGGACAGAAAGCATCGTTTATATTCTTTTTAATTTCTTCAGGCGAATCATGCATAATTATCGAGCTACCGGGGATGCTTTTTGACATCTTAGAGCCAATACGACTGCTTATTTCAACATCTTCATCAAAATCCATTCTAGGAGTTTCTGTCGGTCCTTTCAATCCTGTCAACAGAGGAGTATGTATGCATATGGGTTTCTTCCATCCCATTTTGGTCGCGGATTCTCTTGCCAGCATATGAGCCTTTCTCTGGTCTATACCAGAGCAAGCTACATCTAGATCCATCTGGAATATATCCGCTGCCTGCATACATGGATAAAGCATTGCTGCAGCTTCTATCTCTGACTCACCAATTGCCCTTCCCATTATTGGTAGTGTTCTTAAAATTCTGTTTATAGTCGTATTTTTTGATATTCTTACAATTTTCTCCCAGTAATCAACTTTCTCAGCAAGTTCTGATGCCCATATGTACTTGACTTTATCAGGTTTCAAACCGATGCTTGTGAAACATTCTTTAAAATACTCTCCGCAAATCTTTATTTTCTGAATGTCCCCTCCAAGCTTATTGTTTATCACGGAATGCCAATCAGCTAGAAAAATTGTAAAATCGAAACCTGCCTCCACCATATCTTTGATCTTTCTACCACATAAAAGACCCATACCCAGATGCATCATTCCTGAACATTCAAAACCCCAGTAAGCCTTAGGCCTCGATGAAGTTGCAAGCAAATTTCTTAGTTCGTCACTAGTAACCGTCTCTTCCGTATTCCTGATTACGAGAGATACTCTCTGCTCTAGATCCATAAGACCCACACACTCGATAGAAATCGAGATGACCGCCTTAAAAGTCTAGCCGACTTTACAAAAACCTAACCTTTAGTATTCATATAAATTATAATCAAAGACAGATATTCATAAAACAATCATGGAAATTTGAGTTGAACTATTTCCAGACGGGCGCCAATATATGCCTGCCTCTGAGAGAGCCAAATCAAGTGGGGCGTTTGCCCCTCGATGAGGTTTTGGTGTTAGTGTTGTAGGCGACATTCACTTGCCGCAATTAGCGGCTTGGCGAGACCCGTTCGAATAATACAATCATCTAAAAAACCATTCTTGATTAATGTGTTCATGTCTGAAACATGCTATTATATTGCATCTATCTTAGACAACCCTTTAGTAATATCTTAATCAAGACTTGACTATGGCAATATGTCAGGAATGCGAAATATCGGTCAATCTGCCATTCATATGTAGTTATTGTGGCAGGACATATTGTTCTCAACATAGATTACCAGAGACACATAGATGCGCTGGAATTGGTATGGCCAGAAAGCCATCCTCCTCTAACAGAACTACAACAAAATCTAGATTTGTACAAAGATCAAAAATCAAAACACACACTCTTATAGATAGGAGCGAAACACAACAAATTCTCATAGCTTGGCTAGTATTGAGTATCTGCTTCTCGGTAGGGGCTTTGATGTCTCTACAAGCATTTATTGAGAGAATGATTATTTCATTATTCACCGTTGGTTTAGGATTCATTCTTCATGAGACTGCACATAGATATTTCGCTAGAAAATACGGTTGCCAAGC
Organism: Bathyarchaeia archaeon; assembly: GCA_049676905.1. Taxonomy (GTDB): domain Archaea; phylum Thermoproteota; class Bathyarchaeia; order 40CM-2-53-6; family RBG-13-38-9; genus RBG-13-38-9. The sequence continues at coordinate 13,273 of JBAUBP010000187.1, read as the reverse complement.
CAGCTTCAAATTATGGCCGACAGGCCTTGGTCTTGCTTTAATTCTAGCTTTCATGTCCGGTGGTCGTCTGATTTTTGCGGCTCCAGGTGCTGTTTACATAATTCCTGGTAGCCGTGGCATAACTCGTCGAGAATATGGCATTATATCGATATCAGGCATCATGATGAATCTATTACTAGCTGGTACCATTCTCTTCATATCAGTCTTGGGTGTTCTTCCTTGGAATATTGGTATTTTTGGAGCTGCAATAAATTTCTGGTTGGCAGTTTTTAATCTACTTCCTTTTGGCCAACTTGATGGTGCGAAAGTAATTGCTTGGAATTGGAAGATCTGGATTTTAGTAACCATTTCCGCATGGGCGGGACTTGGATTGACTTCATTCATTTGAGAATTCTTATATCATAAAGGAGACTAATCTTTAATCAGGTACAATAACCAATTTATTGGAAAGAATCATTTGCATACAATCAATATAATATTCAATAACTTTCTCGGCTCGAATAGCAATCTCGGTGAATTGAAATATCATCATTATCTTGTGATTTCTGGAAAGAATTATTAGACGTGTCTAACAACTTTTTCGTGTAAAATCATGCGCAAAAACACAAATCTCCTCACTGATCGGCAGATACAAGTATTGAAATTGAGATCGCGAGGAATAACACAAGAGAGAGTTGCAAGGCAACTTAAAACAACAAGAGAGAACGTAAGCATACTCGAAAGTAGAGCGCGTAGAAATATCAAGAGAGCAAAAGCGACTATTGAGATGCTAGAAGATTTAGGCATGGCTATCAGAATCACGATAAAGCCTGAAACACCAGTCTTAGAAATTTCTAATCTTATTTTTAAGAAGGCCGATGATGCAAACGTTAGACTTCAACTTGATTGTATAGATCTATTAGAGAAAATCAAAATGAGAGCAAAAAATAAGATCAAAGCGAAGAAAGTAGTAAATCCGATTTCAGTAGTTTTATTACCCTATGGTGACTTGCTAGTAGAATAAAATTTGGCCGCGATCACAGAATTTTATGTAATGTCTGAAATTAGCTAGTAGGGTGGTACCCCACCTTGAGGTCCTGTAGGAGGCGTTGAGGGTTTCGCCGCAGTAACAGCATCATCAACTCTGAGAATCATTGAGGCTGATTCTGTGGCTGACTTTATTGCTTGCTCCTTCACCCTTGTGGGGTCAATTACACTTAATCTGGACATTGGTTTGACCTTACCACTATGGACATCAACGCCCATCTCCAAACCCGTTTTCTTAGCATGGGCAGCCCTCAAAGTTACCATAATATCGATTGGATTTAGACCTGCATTCTCCGCTAATGTCCTTGGGATGGATTCAAAAGTCGATGCAAAAGCCTCAATAGCTAGCTGTTCTCTTCCACCTACTTTTGCCCCATATGTTCGAAGCCTCTTTGCAATCTCCATCTCTATGGCTCCTCCACCTGATACTATTTTGTTCTTAGCTGCAACTGCTGCCACAGCTGACAGAGCGTCCTCTATCGCTCTTTCACCCTCATCAAGGAGTTTCTGTAAAACTGATCTGATCAGAATTGTGACAGATTTGGGGTTTTTACATCCTTCTGTGAAGATGAGTTTATCCTCACCAATCTTCTTCTCTTTGACGATTTTAGCGAGGCCGAGATCCTTTGAAGTTAAGTCATCTAGATTCGTAACTATGCTGCCACCTGTTGCTCTCGACAGTTTCTCCATATCGGACTTCTTTACCCTTCGAACAGCTATCATTTCATTTCTTGCCAGATAATGTTGCACCATGTCGTCTATTCCTTTCTGACAGAAGATGACGTTTGCTCCTGTAGCTTTAAGCTTCTCAACCATTCTTATCATCATTTGGTTTTCTTGGTCCTTGAATGCTTTCATCTGTGATGGATCTGTGATTCTGATTTCTGCACTAAATTCGGTCTTTTCAATCTCTAAAGCAGTATCCAATAAGATAATCTTCGCGTTCTTCACTATCTTAGGCATTCCGGGATGAACTACTTCTTTATCGAGCACCATGCCCTTTACTAGCTCTGAGTCAGAAAGATTCTTTCCTTCCTTTTTCATGATCTGAATATTATCCAGATCAGCCAAGTATGATTCTCCTCTCTTTTCCATCACCAGTGTGATTGCATCTACTGCCATTTCAGCGAAGTATTCTTTGGCTTTACCAATGCCTTTACTGGACATTGCGGTAATCGCGATTTTCTTCATTGTTGATTTGTCTTTAAGATTCACGGATTTTGATAATTGGTTTAGTAATTCTATAGATTTTTGAGAAGCTTTATTGTATCCTGAAACAATTATTGTGGGATGAACATCATTATCTAGAAGTTCTTCAGCCTTTCCAAGTAACTCACTGACCAATATTACCGCTGTGGTGGTTCCATCACCAATCTCATCATCTTGGGTCTTAGCTACCTCTACAATCATTTTAGCGGCAGGATTTTGAACATCAATTTCATCTAAGACTGTTGCGCCGTCACTTGTAATCGTTACATCTCCGAGAGTATCTACGAGCATCTTATCCATTCCACGTGGGCCAAGCGTACTCTTCACTATCTCGCCTATGGCTTTTGCAGCTGTGATATTCGATCTTTGAGTTTCCCGACCCTTACTTCTTGTAGTACCTTGTTTCAACACAATAATGGGTGTACCAGTTAGAGATGACATTCAAATCATTACCTTAAACCAGTCTATGATAATAGGTACTCTAAATAAAACTTTATGTTGGAGATTAAACCAAATCACCACATCTTGTGTTAACATTTAAGCGTCTTAAATTGCCACATAATGAAAGTATCTTGAATATTCGCATATCATCTTTGATTGAGATTGCAGATTTTAGGAAAAATAGGAACGATGAAGTTGAGAAATAATTTTAAACCGTTAATTGTTTTTCTCATAATAGTATCTTTAACATTATCTGCATATCAGACTCGATATTTCATCTTTGTTCCAATCAGTGGATATTCAAATGAGAATTCTAACGAACTCTTTATCTCGACCCCATTATGTGCAGTTATTCCCGACTTCAATCTTCTAACTACTGAGCCTTTTCAGCAAATACTTCCAGTTCTTGGAGCAATTGGAGAAGGAGATATAACGTTAGTTTATGATTCAAGTTTTCCTGTTGATAGGAGAGGTTATGCTCAAGAACTATTTGATCTTGTTTATCCTGAAATCAAATCGATCTATGGAGATCCCTCAAATATTATTACAGTAACTTTAAGCTATGACCCTGATTCATATCCTTGGAATTTCTACTATGGCGCTACTGACACGATAATCATGAGTCAACTTCCTCCAAGTATTGGGACATCACCTTCATGGGACGCAGTATTCACTCACGAACTTATCCATGCTTTCCATGATGCATTATATTTGACTCCAGGAGAAGGTTCGTGGGCTGAAGAAGGGATGACTGAGGCGGCCACACAGATAGTGGCAATGAACCTACAAGGTAGAAGAGATATTGTATTGAGAGATCCTGTTGTGAATTTGAAATATTATGATGTCTGGAGTTTCATGGGAAAAGATGTTTTAGGCGGGGGACCAGATTTTACTTATAAGCTCGTTCCAGACTTGCACTATAGAATTTCATCGGCGATGTTTTTCATACTTACAACGGAGCTATCAAGTAATCCCTCTAATCCTTATGATTTTCTTTCACAATTAAATAATCAGATCTATTCACAAGCTTCTTCAAATCCTATCTTCAGTGATGATAGATTTAAGCTGATGATTAGACAATCAGCTGCCGGTAGACTTGTAGAAGACCAACTCGCAGATGTGTGGATTGGAAATCAACCTGTTACATCAGGTTTTGTTGAATCAGGATTCCAAATTGGAGTTTACCCGTATAGACCCGAAAATCCAACTCAGATAAGAGCACTAACATTTCTACGTCTTTCTGATGCAAGAGAGATACCACTTAGCGAAGAAGTCAATATTAGAATTATAGATTCTGAAGAAAATACTATAAGAACTGGAGCATTTGTGACTGGTTCTGACGGTACAGGATACTTAGAGCTGGATTCTACACCATTGCCTTTAGGAGGATATCAGATAATTGCTACAACAAATTTCAATGGCATCGAATATGAGGCGAGAAATTATGCTTTTAGTCAAGGCGAATCCATCCTGATAGAACAGGCAGATAACAGCCTGTATGGAGTTACCTTGGATGACTCCGGTAGACCGATATCCAGCAGCGTATCCGTGTCTGGTGGAACAGTCGATATGAATTCTAAAGGCGCTTTTAGAGTTGAAGCTGAAAGTCAAGTTCTACCATTTGAACTTACTGTCACAGCCGGCACTTTAAGTAGTTTTTTTGGTAAACCAAATCCATATACTCGCGTTGTTTGGGCAAATTCAACTGCACCTGCAATAACGCCCTATTCAGTTAGTGTAAATATCAACGGTCTTCCATCAACCTTCTCAACGAATCTATTAGTTGATAGTGAGGTTCAAGAAATCATTCAAGGCGGAGAAACAAAATCTTTGATATTTGAAGCAGGCACCACACATAAGATTGAAGTGGAAAGTTATGTTAATTCATCATCAACAAATCGATTTTATTGTGACAACAATGTCTACACAGTAACTTCGGAAGGTGTGCTCGATTTCACATATTTCCAACAGTTTTACAGTACTTTCCAGCAGGAAGGGTCAGAAAAATCAACATCGGTTACAATAGACGGAACTCTCTATGCAATACCTATAGGACTCTGGTGGGTCAGTGGCTCAAATCATACTTACAGTTACCAATCTAATGTTTCTGATGGTTCAACTCGTTATATATTAACGGAAACCTCTCCTACTTCTCCGATAATAATTGAAGAGCCCCTTACGGTTATGGGCTTTTACAAGAAACAATATACTCTGAATCTTTCAACGGTCCCTGCTAATTTAGTTAAAATAAATGGTTCTGGTTGGCATGATTCAGGATCGAAGATCAATCTTGAAGCACCATCTGTATCTGAATTCACATTCAAACAGTGGATTATTGATGGAAGTCAAGTCTCAGGAGATACGATTCAAATCGAAATGGATACTCCTCATACGGTTATGGCAGAATATCAGAGTGAAGGTATTTATGATGTTACAATAACTGCATCATATCTCCCAGAGAATAGAGATACTGAAACAACATTCACATGGAATGGTCAAACATATACCACACCGTATACTTTTACTGGAATATCTAGCAGTCACGAACTCATTATGTCTTTAACAGATAATGAAGGACACTCATTCACGAGATGGAAAGATCAATCTTCGAACTCAACTTCAAGAACAATATCCGCAGGAGGCACATACACAGCTTATTTTGGCGCCTTGACAATGGACTTCACATTATCCATTCATCCCGAACATCAAAGAATAGGTCCTGGACAATCGACATCGTTCACTGTGGAGATACAATCCACTAATGAATTAAATACTCCAGTAACTCTGGGGATAAAGGGACTTCCAGTAAACTCAAATAGCTCTTTTAAACCTCGAACATTGACAACATCTAAAACTTCTATACTTGAGATAGACACCTATCGTAGCACACCAGTAGGATCTTATATCCTCACAATCACGGCTACTGGTAACGGTGAAGTGAGAACAGTTAATGCTAGACTTAGTATGGGTGCATGTGTTGTGGCGACAGCAACCTATGGTTCGGAACTCTCACCAGAAGTCCAATTTCTTCGAGGTTTTAGAGACGATATTGTTAAAAAAACATTTGCTGGAGAGAGCTTCATGATTGCTTTTAACCTCTGGTACTACTCCTTTAGCCCATCAGTAGCAGATATTATTATCAATAGTCAACTCTTCAAAACCGTGATGAAATTCAGCCTCTATCCATTACTAGGAATTTTACACACGTCTTCGATCGTTTATACATTCTTTGAAGATAACTCAGAAATCGCTGTCTTTATGTCTGGGATTGTCGCCAGCTTTTTAATAGGAACAGTTTACTTTACACCAATTTTTATACCCTTGCTATATAGAAAAAGATCACATCTTCGTTTGGTCTCTACTTTCACAGTTATGCTTCTCACTTTCGGATTTATTTCATCAATAATTGGGGAAAGCATCCTTAACCAACAGCTTGTGATGCTCGGTACATCAGCGTTCGTCATCGGCATATTGACATCTTCAATCTTGGTCATTTACAAATCAGGACATATCGTCTATCAAATAATAAAGATATTAAAAGAACACTCCAAGAAAGTCCTATTTAGATCTGAATAATCATTTAGCATATATTGAATCTATAAGTGAATCCTAATATCATATAGCTGAATATGAAAAGGCATATGTATTCTCTTGTGGAAACAAATTTTGACTGAGAACAAGATCCTTGAAGGGCAGTATTAGCCAAAACTATCTTAAGAGAGTATTTTCAAAAACTATTTCCGAATTCGAAGTCGAGGGGATCAGATATCCAGAGAAGAGGATTACAAAACTTCTGTCCAAAATGTGGATTTCAACTTAGATCTGTTAATGGAAAACCTTGGTGTGATTATTGCAGAACCTATCCTTTAGATAGAAGAATGGAGTTTACAAACATACTCTCTCAAATTGAAAATCGGTTAAAAAGTAAATTTGGGCGAACTGAAAGACAAACTAAAAACAGAGAGAGAGAACAGATCCCTCTTCCACGAACAAGTCAGACAAGAACAAGCATTCAACCACCAAGAGTAACTGTATCAACACCGATCAGAGTTCAAGCTTCTGAATCAACTACCTCGATAGACGATGAAGTATTCAAATATATTGAGTCTCATAATGGAGAAATTTCTTTGTCCAAAGCAGCAGCAGAGCTAGGAATTAGTACTCAAGAACTTCAAGTAACCATAGATAAGTTGAAATCTAGAGGTTTTCTAGGTCCCCAGGAAGAGACACAGTCTGATTCGAGTAGTCCACGAATGCCTCAAAATCAAGAGCAAATGCAGACGCCAATCCCTAGCACTCATACTAATAATTCAAATCAGTTAGAAAGTCTTGCACCAAGTCCACTACCTGTTCGTCAGAAAGTATGTGTAAATTGTTCTAGACTTATTGAGCTTGAAGCAAGATATTGTCCTAACTGTGGTCAATTACAACCATAATTACAATAAATTTTCTTTAATACATGTGAAATCGGTTGCGATGACCTCATATCTATAGAGTAAAAATGATGATCATTCTGGGCAAGATTTTTCTTTGAACAGATACTTAAATTAATGTAGTGTAAGGAAATGGATAGACTACAACTAACAATTGCATTAGATCAGAATTTCAGTGAGAAAGAATTAGCAAAGATTTCTGAAAATTTGGGTGGAGCTTTCGAGCTCAAAGACAGAACATATATTCTAAAGGCAACCGAAGATAAGCCTCCAACTGCAGTGTTTGCTCTAGGAAATATTTCAGAGAAGAACTTACCATCATTATTAGGTGTCATTAAGAGTGAATACTGGAAAAAAGCCGCAAAGAATATATCAAAAATCTTGGGCAAACGTAGAAGAGGAGATGACCCAATGATATCTTTTGAATATTCCATAGAAAGTTTTAGAGTGTATATGCGATGTAAAACGAGTGATCGCAAAGTCATTCAAGCAATCTTCGAGCATCTAGATTCAGCACTAGAATATCTGTGGCATCTGGTCCAGAAGGAAAATTTACCATCTTCAAAAGCCCAAATCTACTTTGGATTTCATGAGAAAAGTGGAGCATTCAGAATCGATCGTGCTGTAGTTCTTCAGCCTGATTTCGCTGAGTATGAATTCGATGAGAAAAATGTGAAGTGGAATAAGATCGGTGTGAAGGGCTCCTAGGATTTCATGCTGACACATATTTTTTATTATGACGACTCTGAAAGCCATCCTTCACAGATTTTTATTCCATTAATAACATCTTTGGCGCAGGCATCTGCCCCAACTTTTTTTGCGAACTCGTCTGTAAGAGGAGCCCCCCCTAAAATGACTTTTATTTTGTCACGGATCGAGGATGATTTTAGAGCTTCTATTACTTCTCCGATCCGCATCATAGTAGTGCTAGTTAATGCGGAAATTCCCATTATATTGGGAGTTTCATCTTTTACCGCTTGAACGAATTTATCTGCAGGGACGTCTATTCCCAGATCGACTACCTCGAATCCAGCACCCATTAGACTCACTACGACTAGATTTTTTCCAATATCATGCATATCTCCTGGAGCACTACCAATTATAACTTTACCCCGGTATCTAGGTTTATCTCCTGAAATGTGAGGTTTCAAGAGATCTGAGGCCGACTTCATTATTGTACCTGCGATTATCAGTTCACTTATGAAGTATTCACATGACTCGAATTTTTGTCCAACGAGGTTACTTGCACTCCGCATGGCATCCATTATTTCATACGGGGCGACACCGTTATTCAGAGCTTCTTTCGTTGAATCTAAGGCCTTCTCTAGGTCTAGATCGACTATTGCGTTCTTGAATTTTTCCAAAATATCTTTCTGCTCCATCCTAACCACCTTAGAGTTTTATCGGATATTGACCATGTTTTATTACTGAATCATACAAAGCACATACGTTCCATGGTGGAACTTCTGGTTGAATTATGTGCCCCGGCGCGACTATAAATCCGCCTCCATTTGCAGCTGCCTTTATAACTCTTATCACTTCCGCTTTAACATCGGCAGGAGTTCCGCGTGGAAGGACTCTTTGCGAGCTTACACCACCACAGAACGTGATTTTATCTCCATATTTATCTTTCAATTCTTCCAAGCCCATATCTGGACATTCTGGTTGCACTGGATTGAGAACATCTACACCCTCCTCAATGAAATCATTGATATACATATCCACGTTTCCGCATGAGTGTAAATAGATCTTTGCAGCTGTTTTTTTATGAATAAAATCAAAGATTTCTTTATGCCTCGGCTTTATGAATTTTCTATAAATATCTAAGTTTACAAGGCCAGAAGTCTGGGCACCCATATCGTCTGCAACACCAACTAGTGTACAATAGTCACCAATTTGGTCGAGCATCATTCCATACATCTTTATCAAAATTTCTTTCACCTTGTCCAATATCGCATTCGCGATATTTGGTCGAAAGTATATGTCTTCGACAAATTTGCTGAATCCTCTTCTTTGCCATGATGTTTCAAAAACCCCACCCATAGGGGCAACACAACATAAAGCATACCCCCCCTCATCAATCCTTTTGGCCTTCTTGTCAAGACCCTCAACAGATCTGTCTTTCTCAGGATCTGGCCAGTAAGGATCATTAATAATTTCATCAATATTTTCCATGCGTTCTAATGGATATGGGTTAGCGAACTCCAGATAAGTTTCTCCTGCTTTCCTATGAAATCCACATTCGTCAATAAATGAATTATCTGAAAATAATTTCTGAGGAATAAAAGGTCTTGGAAACCTAATAGATATTGGTCTGAAATCTATTCTGAATCTTCTGTAGATTCTTTCATCTATTGGTGTTGTCCAAAAAGATGTGTAATGTGTTCCCCCAGGCCAATAATCGATCTCTTTAAAAAAAATTGGCAAATGGAGATAATGTTTAAGATTGAAGTATGATTTTTTCATCATAAAGGAAAGGCATCCACCAAGCTCAGCTGGGACTCTATCCGCTTCTTGATGTTCAAGGGTTTTCCAGACTCTTTCTCTGGGAGTGTAACGTTCTCCAGGATATATTGTAGCCTTCTGTCCACGTGATACCGACTCCAAAAATATTTCACCAATTATCCGTTGCTAAATATTAACGCATATTAAGCTTTAATTGAATTCGATTTGCGTACACGCTCAAGGGAAAAATCATTGATTTTACTAGCGCGCGCTATAATGGAATGTTTTATGTCCCTCAAGAAACGTGCAATTTTACCTTTTTGATCTAATAATAACGTGGTTGAGGGGCAGCGAATCCATGACATTCCGGGCAGAAAGTAAGATCTAAGTATTGTCTGGCACAAGCTTTGCATATAGATCGACTGCATCTACTGCATATGTACATTGCTGGAAGTTCACGGTGATAGCTGCAATTTCCCATAGGCGGAATTCTCATTGAGACTGTTCTTGTTTGATTAGTTGGAGCCGTAGTAGACATCTGACCTGCTGTGGGAGAAGTTATTACTCGGACATTTGGCGGTTGTTTTGGAATTTGCTGGACTGATATTGTGGGTTTTCCAAGAGGTTGGATATGACTCTCTTGAGGAAGATACATGGGACTTCCACAATCATAACAGAATTTGGCTCTTTTTGGGTTAGCTTTGCCGCATTTAGGGCATGTCGGCATTCTTACACTTTCCTCTATTTTAATCTGGTAATAGCCTCAATATATTCACCCTTTCTTTTAAGAGTAACTAGCAAATAATCTCCCTTTCCTAGATCTTTTTTCAATATTTTATCATTATTAATTCGAATTGGTTTTCCTTTAGACATTTTAAAGAATAAGAATTCATCAGATTCTGGAAATATATCTCTCAAATATCTTTCTCTGAGATCGCTTGAGAAAAATTTCTTAATAGGAATATCAATTCTCTCGACTGTGTTTCTTGCTTCGCCATGTTCCCCACAAACCATACAATTTTTGTTTTTAGCCAAGTTCAATAAAGAGTATTTATTGTATTTCAGGTCAGCAATCCATATTCCCTGCATTGGTTGGCCTGTGGTCTCTGGCCATTTCTCAGTTTGTAAATAATTCTTGTAACCCAAGAGTATCTTTGTAACTTCTTGAGTTTGAATAGCTGATACTAGCGATATGGTCGTTGGAAGTGAAGGAGTCTTGGCTTCTTCAATTGGCGCATCACATGGATTTCTTAAGCCTACTAAATTTCCGTATTGTTCCCTTGATATTGGACATATAGGACAAGGGTCATTAGGCGGGACATAGGATTGGACTCTACATTGGTATCCGGCAATTCCTCCATCGACCAAAGGTATCAGATATCTTCTAGATATCGATGTAAGAAAGAATCGTGATGCAAAATTATCCAGTCCACTGACTATAATGTCAGAATCTAAATAGACTTTTAAGGGTAAGTTTTCGAGTTTACCTTGGATCGCAGTGATCGCCATATGTGGATATTTATTGTGAAGCTTCTTAGCTAAGACTTTTGACTTTGGCTTTCCAGCGTCTGACTTGTCAAAGAAGACCATTCGACTGAGATTTGAGACTTCTACTTTATCATAATCTATAATCGTGAAGTTTCTAATCCCTAACATAGCAAGATTCTTTGCAGCCTCATTGCCTATTGCGCCCGCTCCAGCTATTAGAACGTTTGATTTTCCTAGCTTGGCTTGTCCATCTTCACCCCAAAGGATAAGTTGTCTTGACCACAAATAATCGATTTCTAGCTTCTTTGATTTCAATTTGATTTTAGAGATCTTTTGGTTTTCTTGGAGTGGTATTCCATTTGCAAGCAATTTCGTAAGGTCTTGTTCAATCTTTAGTCTCTTACATAAAATCCTCTTAAGTTCTGCAACAGTTATGTTCGATGGAACATCGACTATAATCTCTTTGACTGATGGGATCCTTGCTGTGATCTTCAATATTTGGCCTTCAATTACTTAAGGCCGCTTCGGCCTAAGAATTGTGAATTTTACGATATCTCTTTTAGCTGATTGCTCGGCTGAATGACTCGGCAATGGGATGACATTGAATCTTACAGTATCAGCTTGGGTCAACTTTTTCTCTTTAGCACTCATCATTGGGAATCCATATTTACTACATATTTTTGCTGCCTCAAGACATTTCGGATCATTAAATACGTTATTTGGATTAGGGTCTGAGAGGAGATAATAAAGAGAGTTTACGACTGACACAAGCTTCAGATTAGGTTTCCAACCCTCACCTACGACAGATACACATACAGCGCCTGGCACATTTGGTACTATGTTTGGATGAGATATATCTGTGATCCAAGTAACAAGTGGTGGCTTGACCGGATATTCTCCCTGTAGATCCATCCTGAATTTTTGCCATTCCAAATATTGGGTAAAAGGCCAGACATTTTGCTCAGCTAGTTTTTTGACTTCGCCCTTCTCGCATCTGAGCATTCCCTCGTAGCTTGTAGGTGGATCATTCAGAGCCTTAACTGTTGGGAACTGATGGTTTAAAAAATCCTTTTCTTTGTAGAGTTGTGGAATATTCAAAAACAACCGCCGATTATGTTGTAGGGCATTAATGCTAATTGGGCATTCTCTGGTATTCCTGCAGCGGCGACAGTTATACTATCCTCTAGATTGACTCCGCCGTACATCAGAGTTACTGTAGTTTGGTCAATACCGAAAGAACCACAGACTTGCTGTTTAACTTCGCCTATTGTATGGTCTGGAAGAACATCTATTTCTGCCAGTCCAGATTGTGGGCCAATTGGTGCTTGAATGAATAGTTTCATTGTAGATACTTCACCTCCAAATCAGTTCCTGACATAAACATAAAGCTTACCATAATTTCTATAATTGAATTATTAAGTTAATTTCTTCGGTAACCTCGTACATCTCTTTGTTCTTGATAATGTATGAATCGATTGTAGCCCATGAGGCTACGTAATAGACTCTTAAAATGATTTCTTCCAATATTTGAAGATGGAATCTTGAAAGAAGCAATTTTCAAAAAAAAATTATTATGATCGTGCTTAGAGATCCACATTGAAAAAAATGATTCTGAAGGCACAGCTGTTATTTCCATAGGGATGTCCTAGAGGAGATCATTATGCAATTCATTGCCATCCAATGACTGGATGTCTGTTCGAATTCCATTTTTTTAATCTCCGTTGAGTCTTACATCTATGGATTTGTGCGCTTTACACCTTCAGAGTATGGTTTTGTTATTAAAAAGGGGGGGTAGAATGGGTTACCTTCCGAGTATACCCAGTATTCCACCGATCAAGCCTAGGATCAACGCAACGATGCCTACTGCAATAGCCGCATAGACGAACATTGATGGTACTACTATGAGCAAAGCCACGTAGATGTTAGCCAGTGAGAATACGAAGGCGATAATGCCTCCAAGCGTCGTGTATCCAAGGCGTATTAGGAAGGACCCTAATATCACAACTAGACCCAGAAGAATTCCTACTCCCAAGAATGCAATGATATACGGTGATAGCCATGCTGGGACTATTGGTAGATTTGTCCAGAGTATTGCTGTAGCAGCGGCACCTGCTATTATTGTGACTATTCCTGCGATCAATGATAGAATGAATCCCCAAGTCGCACTGGGCTTTGGCGGCATTATTGGCATTGGAAATCCTGGTGCTCCCATTGGTGCTCCCATCATTGGT
>JBAUBP010000186.1:0-14635 GCA_049676905.1 Bathyarchaeia archaeon | reverse complement strand
CCTTAAGAGAGTCAGAGTTACTCCCGGCGTTTAGTGGCCCTTAGCTCGGTTGAACCCAAGTTTTAGGTACCACCACTGGCCAGGACTCAACGGCCGTTCACACCCTTTCGGGCTTGCGGCCACCTATGTTTTTATTAAACAGTCGCCTCCCCTTTGTCACTGCGACCTGAAACCCCAGCCGAAGCTAAGGCTTCAGGCACCCCTTATTCCAAAGTTACGGGGCTAATTTGCCGAATTCCCTCGCCCTGAGTTTGACCTGATACGTCTGAGGCTTCTCACCTAGGGCACCTGTGTCAGTTCTGGGTACGAACACGAAGAATCCTTTCTGCAGAATTTTCATTGGCTCCTAGAAATCGGCTGAACCACCCTAAAACGGGCGGCTATTCCCCACTTCACCCAGTTCTCACCATTACGGTACTCCCCGGGTTTAAAGGGTTAAATGAAGTGACAGCTTCACTCAACCTATCTGGAAGCGTTTTGCTGCAGACTCGCGTTGCCGCATGTATCTCCGTGGTACCGGAATATTAACCGGTTTCCCATTCGGAATGCTCAGTTAAGGCTATCCTTAGGATCGACTTACCCCCGGCTGACGACGCATTGCCGGGGAACCCTTGCCCTTTCGACGGAAGAGATTCTCACTCTTCTTAGCTGTTACTGACGCCGGGATCTACACTTGTGGACAGTCCACTGGATCTCACGACCCAGCTTCCGCCCGACCACAACGCCCGCCTACCAACACGGCTACTGCCGTGCTCCAAGGTATCGGTACCTAGCTTAGTCCCGTCTATTTTCGGCGCCCCCAACCTCGGCTGGTCAGCTGTTACGCACTGCTTGGAGGGTAGCTGCTTCTAAGCTTACCTTCCAGCTGTCTTTGGTTGAGGACAACCTTCGATTTCTACATTTAGCTAGGATTTTGGGACCTTAACCTTAGTTCGGGTTGTTCCCCTCGCGGCCAATGAGCTTACCCCACGGCCCGTCTCCAGCTGTCTACAGCTCTGGCATATTCGAAGTTTGAACGAAAAGGAGGACCTTTCGGTCCCTTACTTTTCAATCAGTACTCTACCCTGCCAGAAACCTCGAGCTGGGCTATCCTGCGAGATATTTCGGCGGGAACTAGCTATCACCGAGTTAGATTGGTCTTTTGCCCCTAACCTAAAGTCTGAGAAGTGAATTGCACGTCAACACTCCTTCGGGCCTCGACCCAGCTTTCGCTGGGCTTCACCCTGCCCAAGGTTAGATCACTCGGTTTCTAGTGTTACCCCTGTGATTCCAGACACTTTCATATCCCGTCCCTCACACCGAATAATCGATGCTGCGGACAGTCGGTTTCCCTACGGCTCCAGGCTTCTAACCCTTAACCTCACCACAAAGATAAACTCCCCGGCCCGTGCTCCAAAACGGAACATACGACCTTGGTCCCCCCTCCTCGTATTCCTTATTGCTAAGGTTTCCTTCGGAGGGGATCTATCCTTTCAGATCGTAAACGTCTGTAACCACCTGATTTCAGGCACTTTTCACCCCCCTTCCGGGGTACTTTTCAGCTTTCCCTCACGGTACTAGTGCGCTATCGGTCTTGGGACGTATTTAGTCTTGGAAGTTGTTTCCTCCCAGCTTCCTATGCTTGAATCAAAGCATAGTACTCAGGGACACCAACCCAATCCCTACCTGCTTACGTTTACGGGGCTATCACCCTCTATGGCAGGCCGTTCCAGGCCACTTCAACTTCACAGGTGAGGGAGCGGTCGGGCCCTACAACACCACATCCCTGCATAGTTTCCCATACAGGTTCAGTTTGGACTCTTCCCCTTTCGCTCGCCGCTAATAAGGGAATCTCAATTGATTTCTCTTCCTCCCCCTACTTGGATGCTTCCGTTCGGGGGGTTCCCACCCCTACTAGGGGTGCCGCAGGTAAACCTGCAGCAGGAAGTCCTATTAGGACATCTCCGGATCGAAGGCTGCGTGCGCCTACCCGGAGCTTATCGCAGCTTGCCACGTCCTTCCTCAGCGCCCAAGCCAAGCCATCCTTCAGGTGGCGTATCATGCTAAGCTTGCTCAGGAAATCACATCGAATTTACATCGAAGGCCTATGCATGGTCTTCACTGTGAGCCGAAAAGAGCTCACTCAACCCTTCACCTCCAAAATATCTTGGAGGCTGCATTATCAAAGGTCCACAATCTTCCTTATGCCCCTTAATCCAAATAGTTCTTTTCTAAGGAGGTGATCCGGCCGCAGGTTCCCCTACGGCCACCTTGTTACGACTTCTCCCCCCTTGTCTAACTCAGGTTCGGCATAGCCAACAAGACTAAGCCTCACCCAAACCAAACTCAGGTGGAGCGACGGGCGGTGTGTGCAAGGAGCAGGGACGTATTCACCGCGCGATGATGACACGCGGTTACTAGGGATTCCATGTTCACGAGGGCGAGTTACAGCCCTCGATCCCAACTGAGGTTGGGTTTCGGGATTACCTTCCCTTTTCAGGGTCGGAACCCATTGTCCCAACCATTGCAGCTCGCGTGTGGCCCAGGAGATCTGGGGCATACTGACCTGCCGTGGCCCGTTCCTTCCTCCTCCTTAGCGGAAGCAGTCCCCCTAGTGTGCCTGGATTCCCGAAGGAACCCGATGGCAACTAGAAGCGCGGGTCTCGTTCGTTGTCTCACTTAAGAGAACACCTCACGGCACGAACTGGCGACGGCCATGCGCCTCCTCTCAGCTAGTCCAGTAAGACCTTCAATCTGACTTTCATCCAGCTGTCGCTCCTGGTAAGATTCCCGGTGTTGACTCCAATTAAACCGCAAGCTTCACCCCTTGTGGTGCTCCCCCGCCAATTCCTTTAAGTATGCTGTCTGGAAGGCTCACTATCGATAAATTACTGAACCAAAAAGCCCGGCTAAGAACAATTGAATCTATGCCAAGGACACGCGCGCCCCCGAATTATCTTAAATTGATCTCATGTAACATTGACTACCGTAAGCCTCTCCAGATTTCAGCCTTGCGACCGTACTTCCCAGGTGGCAGGCTTAATGGCTTCCCTGCGGCACCGAGCTGGCCCGTAGCCATCCCGACACCTAGCCTGCATTGTTTACAGCTGGGACTACCGGGGTATCTAATCCCGTTCGCTCCCCCAGCTTTCGTCCCTCACCGTCGGGCGCGTTTTAGTCGGCCGCCTTCGCCACTGGTGGTCCTCCCGGGATTATAAGATTTCGCCCCTACCCCGGGAATACCGCCGACCTCCCCCGCCCCCAAGCCGAAGAGTATTCTCCGCAGCCCGACGATTGAATCGTCGGATTTAACGGTGAACTTTTCCGGCCGGCTACGGACGCTTTAGACCCAATAATCGTCCCAACAACTCGAGGAGCTGGTATTACCGCGGCGGCTGACACCAGACTTGCCCTCCCCTTATTCATTCGGCTCATTACACCGAACAAAAGCCACCCTCAGCGGATGGCACTCGGGGTGACCCCGTCACACTTTCGTGCATTGCGGAGGTTTCGCGCCTGCTGCGCCCCGTAGGACCTGGGCCCTTGTCTCAGTGCCCATCTCCGGGCTCCCTCTCTCAAGGCCCGTACCGGTTATAGGCTTGGTGAGCCGTTACCTCACCAACAACCTGATCGGGTGCGGTCCCATCCTCAGGCAATACTGAAAGGCATGTCATCAATACCCTTTGAACGAAGAGTCATTCCAGACTTCCTCATCTATCAGCAATTAGCCCCAGTTTCCCGGGGTTGTTACTGTCCTGAGGGTAGGTTAACCACATGTTACTGAGCCGTGTGCTGCGTCTCTAACATAGCCAAGAAACGCACAACTCGCATGGCTTAATCTCACCCCGATAGCAGTTGGGTCCGCCAGGATCAAGCGGAATTAATATTCTCCCATAAAAGTTGGGACTTTGAAATACAGTCTGCTTTTCCCTATTTGGATTAAGGATTGGCAGGATAGACTGTGAACCAACATTAGACCAAAGCGTTCCTAGAGGCATATTCATAGGTTTGTTTTGGTCTTCATCATTTTACCCGCGATTGGAGGTCAGCCTTTCATCCATGGGCCATCGAGCCCTTAACGTCGGGTTGACGCCGCCACTGGATCACGGGCACGCAATCTTCTGCGTTCCGGTTCTCCCTATCGTTACCTCGATATATAAATCTCTTGATTACTAGAATTCGTTTTTCTGACTTTTCAAAATGAATTAATAAAGATGATTATTAACTGGATTCAATATTTTTCTTTTTACTCCCTTTTCTATAAAGGAAATAAACATAACCATCAACCAAAGCTTCTTCACTTGCTTTTAGAACGTTTGGAGAAACACCTACTGTTGACCATCGAATTCCTTCTGCTTCAAATTCTATGAAGACTCTTACTACAGCAGCGGTTCCTTTCTCAACATCAACTTCTCTTACTCTATAACCTATCAGTTGAACTTTAGTAAGTTCTGGATAATAGACTTGAAGTGCTTTTTTTAATGCTACGTCAAATGCATTAACGGGACCATTACCTTCACCTGCAGTAATCAAAGTTTCTTGATTTACCATTAGCTTTACACTACACTCAGCACGAACATTCCCACTTTCACCGGTTACAAAAGCGCGCCAATTAACAAGATCAAAATAATTTAGGTCATCTCCTAGATTCTTAGCATATAAAAGATGAAGAGTTGCATTTGCGTTCTCGAAATTATATCCTTTCGCTTCCATCTCTTTTATTTTCCAAAGAAGACTTTTTGCTTTTTGATCAGATCTGTCCAGTTGAAATCCATACTCTTTAGCTCTTGAAACAATATTAGCAAGTCCAGCTTGACTGGAGATAGAAATCATTCTAGCGTTTCCAACAAGACTTGGATCAATACTCTCGTATGCTTTTGGAAATTTTAAAACAGCATGACCATGTAGACCCGCTTTGTGAGCAAAAGCATATCTACCAACAAAAGGCATGTAATTATTCCTATTGAGATTGGCTATCTCAAAAACATAATCCGATAATCTCGTAAGTTTCGTGAGATCTAATCCGGTCTTGTAGCCAAGACTCAGCTCAATATTTGCAACGAATTCTATCAAGTTTGCATTTCCACACCTCTCACCGATTCCATTGACAGTTCCTTGGAAATGATTTGCACCTGCCATTATTGCAAATAGAGAATTTGCTAATGCTAATCCTTTATCGTTGTGTGCATGAATTCCTATAGACTTTTTTATTCTATCTTTTACGTTACGTGTAACTTCAAAGACCTCTGATGGAAGAGAATTCCCACGTGTATCACAGAGTACAACAGTTTTTGCTCCACTTTCAGCAGCTTTCTCAAGAGTTCTTAAAGCATATTCCTTATCTTCTTTATACCCGTCAAAGAAATGCTCTGCATCATAGATAACTTTTCGACCTTTATCTCTCAAGTGTTCTACTGATTCTCTTATCATCCCTAGATTTTCTTTTTCTGTAGTTTCCAGAACTTTTTCAACATGTAGTTTCCAAGATTTTCCTACAATAGTCGTATAGTCTGTGTTCACAGATAACAAGTCTATTAGATTCTGATCTTTTTCAGTTCTCGAATTTGGTTTTCTTGTTGCTCCAATAGCCGATATAGGAACGCCTAATTTTTCATTTTTAAGATTCCTGAAAAATTCTATTTCTGATGAATTCGCTTCACTAGGCCATCCACCTTCAATAAGATCTATTCCGAAATCCGATAGTCGTCTGGCGATCTTTAGTTTATCCTCAACAGAGAAATTTATGCCGACAGCTTGATTTCCATCTCTTAGAGTAGTGTCATAAAACTCAATATTTTTACTTTGATTATGGTTTTTTACTATTTTTACAATATCTGATGATAGAACATTATTGAATTCTGAATAATTCCCTTTGGAGTTACTCTTGTAGAGAAGTTTTTTTAGGTTAGTCGAGAATTTGGTGGCCACCCAAACCTAATCCCTCAATTGCACTAATTTCTAAAGCATGCCCATCCCAGTTTAAAAAGATTCCTAGCTTATCCATCATACAGAACTATTTAGTGTAGAATCTAGATAATTCAATATGTAAATGTACAAACTTATTTTAATAAGGAACCAACCTTTCAACTTTCGAATGTCTTATGAGAGGCCACATCCAAGATTTACGTGAATTCATTCATGCAAATTATAATTCAAAATTTTGGAAAAATACCTGAAGAAAAAAAGTTAGAAATTCAGTCCATAATGAAGGAATTCTATCAACGACTCAAATTCCATGATTTAGAAATAGTAGATTTAATCATATTTGAAAATTCATCACTAATGGAAGCTTATTCAAGATTACAGCAAGACTCCATTGGTGTTGTCTCTACTGGTTCCGAAACGGGATTCATAGCATCACATGAAGCTTGGACTGGAATTCCAAGAATACTTGTATGCTTTGAGCGATTGGAAAAATTAGAACCTATTATGAAACAGGCGGTCCTCAGACACGAAGCTGCCCATTCCGTCCTACATGGATCTCCAGAATATTATATTTTCCAAATCCCAAGATCACTATCCAAAGCCGCAGAGATTTTTAATCTACCAAGAGATCTTTTAATCGAAATACTATATTTAATCTCGATAGCCGTGAAAGATTATGAAGTCACAAGATTATTAACAGGCCATGACTATGTCGAAGATCAAAAAGCATACTCTTCTTATTTTATCAAACCTGGAAAAGATGACCTCCAAGCATGGAAAATATCAAAGGGAAATTTCAAAAAGGAATCATTATGTTTACTTTCAAGACTTAAGGATCTAACCTGCTTTATTGCAGCTCATAAAAACCAAAACATTGGTTATAGTATCATCGAAAAACACCTTAATTACTTTCCTAGAATACAGAGTACGACTCTCTATTCAATTGCTCAATCACTTACCGAAATGGATAATCATGACACATTCGCAAAAGTTGAATTACTGACAGAATTAATTGTAAAGAGATTGATGGAATAAGTATTTAGATCAAAGTAGAAATAGATACTATACTAATTCGTGATAGTGCTCATTGATTTAAAAGAAATACTAATGATTAATACTGCTGATATCCTGGATACCCTTGGTATGGTTGATATGACTGGTACTGCTGATAAGGTTGATACCCCTGATAAGGCTGATAGGATTGATATTGTTGGTTTTGTTGATAGGGTTGACCTTGACCTTGATACATCTGTTCGTAAAGCTTCTGTAGACCCATAGTGTAACCCTGTTCATACGCATACTGATATGCTTGATCATACACCTGTCTGTAAGCCTGCTGTTGAGATTCATAATCTTGCGGAGGTTGAGGTGGATATTGACCTGGAGGATACTCACCAGAGGGGGGATATTGACCAGCAGCTTGAGAAGGTGGAGGGTAAGGGCCATATCCCGGATATTTTGGTCCCCTAGGTTTTGTACTAAATATTAACGCAGCCAACATCAACAATAATCCAAGTGGGAAAAAGAGCATGAAAAAAAGAATACTGTCGGTGAAACGGTTCCACCATACAAATGTCACTACAAGGAGTATAAATCCAATTCCTATTACTGCTGCTCCAGAAACAATCATTGCAATCTTTGTGCCAAAGGAAATTGCTACCATACAATATCTTTTCCTTGAGAGTGCGTCCGCTGACGTTCTCAATCTACGTATATCATAAATAAAACGCTTTGGGGAAAGATGCTAATCAAATATACTAAATAAAATACTATGAAAAAAAATACTATATTTATGTTAAACGTACCAATACAAATCTAACATCATTAGGATATGCTTTTCAAGATTTTTTATTATGGAATGTAAAAATTATGCCTCTAATCAAATCGTTCTGTCCAGGTGGCGTTACTAGTTTCTTTGAGCCTTACAAACTCAGATTACCAGAAAACCTAACTAAAGATCTTAATATTGGAGCTCGAGGCGGTGGTTTTACCCTTAGAAAAGGAACTTCAACATGGGTTAAAGCATCTAGATCCAGAACAAATAAAATTAATATTTTCATAAGAAAAAGGCCAACAGAAAATTTTCAAACCACAAAAACGGTTACAGAATTATTATTGAAGAAAACAGACCGAAAATATCGAATTAAGATTAATCATAATATTGATTTACCAATAGGTGCTGGATATGGAACTAGTGCTGCCGGCGCTCTATCGGCTGCCCTTGCTCTAAATGAGGCTTTAGGACTTGGAATGACATTTGATGAATTGGGATTCTATGCTCATGTTGCAGAAATAAGGTGCAGAACTGGACTTGGAACTGTTGGACCCCAGATGGTTGGAGGATGTATAATACAGAGAGAGGGAGGCCCTCCGGGGCTATGTAAAATAGATAGGATTCCTATTCATCCCTCATACAGAATTGTGTCAGGATATATTGGACCTATATCAACATCAAGGGTTCTAAGTTCAGCTACACTCTATAAAATAATAGGTTCAGAGGGAAGAAAAACAATGAAGATTATACTCTCAAATCCAACTCTAAGAAATTTTTTAACTAAATCAGAAGAATTCGCTTCAAATATTGGTTTTATGACTCAGAAAATTAAACTACTCATCAATATAACTAAGAAAAATGGTTCTATTGGAGCTACCCAAAACATGTTAGGAGAAGCTTTCCATGGAATAGTTGATGTTCAACGAGTTCCTGATATTCTTGATGCATTAAATTCCTATGATCCGATGATTAAGTTCTTCTCTACTGCAATAGATTTCGAAGGAGTAAGACTTCTTTGAAAAATGGATTGAAATTTCAAATTTTATTCTAAGACAAAAAATATCGGGTAGGGTGAGACTATCCATATTAGGAAGATTTTGATTACATACACAAGAAGGAAAATGCCTTCAAAAAGTTTAGGCTTCCTTGCTTTGATCCTACTGATGCTTGTAGCATCATCATATGTTTCGGAAGGTAAAGGCCAAGGAGGATCGATAAGTGGACAAGTTTATGCTAGAAATTATCTTGGTGATTATGTTCCGGCAGGTTTCGCAACAATTTTAGTGGAAGGAGAACATCTTGAGACAATGGTCAGGACTACTCCCGATGGGCATTATTTTACATATCTACCAATTGGCACTTACACTATGACTGCGACTCTCTCTACTGTTACACTTGATTACTTCCAATCGAAAATCATTAGCTTATGGAGTTCCTCTGAGATAACCGTCAATTTCTATTTAGAACCTATGATTAACTCAAGATTTTCATCAATTTCGATGACAATTATGGCTGCTGGACTTCCATCTCACTTATCTACGGAATTAAAAATTGATGATTCACCACCTGTCTTGATTAAGGGGGAGAAACCATTCATTTTTGAAGTGGAGAGAGAAACAAGTCATGCAATTTCTGTCCAATCTTATATCACAACTTCAGAGAATGTGAGATATTATTGTCCAGATAATATCTGGAATTTTGATAGCACAAGTGAGACTATAGATGATACGGATATAGCTCATACATTTGACTATGAAACTGAATATTTTCTTTCTGTCATTGCCCCTCATGGGTCTGCTTCAAAAAAGTCAGGATGGTATGCTAAGGAGTCTTTAATTTCACTGACTGCTCCTGATGAAGTGAATATTAGTCGAGGAGAAAAAGATGTTTTTGATGGTTGGATAGTTGGAAATTCTGAGGATAAAGATGACAGTATTGATTTTAACATTAGATCTCCGTTGGAAATCAGAGCAAAGTATCATAGAGAATATTTTCTTCAGTTAAACTCAATATACGGTAATCCGACCGGTATTGGTTGGTATGAAGACGGTTCAACTGCGACAATAAACATAGAGAAAGAACTGGCGATGCCAGGCTTCTTTGGATTTCTTGGTGGAAAAGTAGTCTTCGATAAATGGAATGGTGAATTCCAATCAAGAAACAATATCGCCGATGTTTACATGGATTCTTCTAAGATAATAACCACACATTGGAGAGACGATTACACTCTAACTCACATAATTGCTGCACTGATGCTTTTCATCATAGTAGCACTCTTGGCCATAACAATATTGAAAAAATGCAAGAAGAAATATTAGTTAATACCGACATGACCTTGGAAGTTTTCGAGTAATTAAAACAAGATTTGAAGTTAATCAGTGAACTTGCAACCAGTTTTAGCTATCTCTCCGACTTAAGCGCGCGCAGACATAATTCCATGCTACAGGAAAACATGCGCAATGATTGTCAATAACTGAAAGGGAGGTAGAGAACATAGAGAAATACGGAAAAGACAGGTTGCCTATCTGCTTCAATAATGTTAATTTGAATAGTTTTTTACCCCGTCTTTATTTTGGAAATGAGATTCTAGATGGTATCTTTCAAGGGCTTAAACCCGGACAGATAGTTTATCTCCACGGTTCTGAAATATGTTTGACCCTTGCTGAAGTTCTTTGTCTAAAAGCACAACTTCCAATCAATGAGGGCGGAATTAATTCAAAGGTAGTCTTTCTCGATAATTCATGTAGTTTCAATATTGAAATCATTACAGATCTTTCTCGTCGACATAAACTAGACAAATCTGTAATTTTTCAAAACATATTACTCTCTAGATCATTCACCTGTTTCCAATTGACAAATCTCATAGAATGTAAACTTGAGAAAATATTTGAAGATACAGGCAGTAAATTTATTGTAGTCTCAGAATTTCCTTTACTGTACTGTGACAGAGACTTAGAAGAAGACCTTGGCAAAGATCAATTTAGTAGAGCATTTTTAGGTTTAAAAACTACTATAAAATCGAAAGATGCAATAGCACTCATAACCTATTCTGGACATGAATCCACAAACCGGATGAATACACTTGAAAGACATACCAAGCGACTATGCGACATAGCAGCGAATGTTACAGTACAAAATTTTACTCAAAAAATAATTCTTGAAAAACATCATTCAATTCCTATTCAAGTGATCATTCCAGAAATGGTAAACATAGGGCTCAAGAGTTTCTTGGAAGTTGCTTAACATGGGAAGAACGATACTTCCCTATAGATCGGCTATCGAACGTGAGATCTCACATACTTGGAAAAAATTTGCTAGAATGCTAAGAAGAGAAGAACGAACATCCTTTGAAGATCTAATAAACACTATCAGAAACTACGCATCTGAAGCTGGCGCCGCAGCCTTCCCTTCTGTAATTGATGGTATGTTCCTCTCAGCGATTTTCGCTCATACAATAGAGTTGAAAGAATTAAGAAATTCTATCAAAGAGGTCCAGAAAACTATTGAACAACTCAAAAATTCAAGGCTGGATCCTTGATCTCTACCATAAAAATGGGAAGATGAACATTTGGGTAAAATCCAAAAATGGATTACATCAATTAACCGATGAATGGATCCCATCCATTTATGTTTCAGGAGAAAAATCAGATTTAATTGAACTTGCAAGGTTACTCAACAACCCAAACATATTATTTGAAGAGAAGTATCTTAGTCCAGAAACCCATAGAAAGTCTGAAGTTCTCAAAATTCCGGTCCATACACACAATCAAGCACTTGAGCTCGCAAAATACATAACACTATCATCAAGAAAATTTTCACTTTTCAATGTAGATATTCCACCTGAACAAATTTACCTTTACGAAAAGAACATATTCCCTCTAGCTCAAATTGAAGCTAATCCAAATTATAATTCGATCAGATGGAAGATTATTGACAAAAGTAGTGACATAAATTATCAAATCCCAGAACTGAACTGTATCAATTTAGACATCACAACAAATTCTCAAAATAAAATTTCAAGTTTTAAAGACAAACTACAGAAGATCACTATCAGAAATCAAGAAGAAGACATTATAATAGACTCTAACGATGAAGAGGAAAAGCTTCTTGAACTTGTAAGACTTTTCAAAAAGATCGATCCTGATGTAATCTATACTCACAACGGAAACTCGTTTCTATTCCCATACATTGAGAAACATGCTCAAAAACTAGGAATTTCCAACCAAATTATTCTCGGGCGTGAACAAAACCCTTTAAAAATTCTGAGACGAAAAGGCAGATCATATTTTAGCTATGGCAGAATTCACTATCGTCCTACTTCTATCCGTATTTTAGGAAGAATACACATAGACACAAAACACTCTTATTTTCACAATGATTGTGGACTCGAAGGAATAATAGAAATTTCTCGAACTTGTCGCATCCCTCTACAGAAATGTGTCGATTCAACTATAGGAACGAGTATGACTTCCATCCAACTTTATCACGCCTTTAGAAAAGACATTCTAGCCCCATGGTTCAAAGCTCTTCCAGAAGATCTCAAGACTGTTGAAGAACTTATCATTGCTGATAGAGGTGGACTGTATTATTCTCCTAGAGTAGGCGTCCATGACGATGTTGGAGAACTTGACTTTTCCTCACTCTATCCAACCTTAATGTGCAAGTTCAATTTGAGTGGCGAAACTGTCAGATGTAGATGTTGTCCACAATCCCGAAACAAAGTCCCAGAGTTAGGATATAACATCTGCGAGAAGAGAAGAGGCATAGTTCCGATATCACTTGAAGAACTTCTAGAGAAGAGACTACGATATAAACAAATGATGAAAGAAGCACGTAGTCCATTATTGAAGGAGAACTATAGGAAAAGACAGGCAGCGCTCAAATGGATACTTGTGTGCGCATAATGTTCTAAGTAATAGCTTGAACATGCGTATTCGGCTACCTTGGTTTCAAAAATGCAAGATATGGGAAGATCGATGCTCACATTGCTACATGTGCATTTGCTAGAGACACACTTCAGAAAACGATACAAATTGTGGAGTCACAATCTTTCAATTTACTCCATGCGATAGTTGACTCTGTATGGGTTGCAAAGGAAGGTGCAGAAGAAGCTGATTATCTAGAACTAGCTGATAAGATCCAAACTAAACTAAATCTGCCGCTGTCTTTCGAAGGCAAATATCGATGGATAATATTCTTAACTTCAAAAGTTAAACCTGGAATTCCTACACTTAACAGATATTTTGGAACTTTCATTGATGGAACGATAAAATATAGAGGAATCGAAGCTCGAAGACGTGATATCCCACCATTCATAAGACGTTGTCAATTAGACATCATATCTCAACTTTCAGAGGCAAACAATTCAAGAGAACTCTACAAGTCAGTTCCAAGAGCCATCGAAAAAATTAGAGAATATATAAAAACTCTGAGAGAGTTTGACATCAATCCTCTAGACTTGATGATTCAGAAACAACTATCAAAGGATGTTTCAGATTATGAGAATCATACTCTCCAGTCTATAGCTGCGAGACAATTAACTAAACAAGGCCTAAGGATCAATCCAGGGGAGACCATAACCTTTCTTATTGTAGATGAAAAAGATCCTATACCTGAAAAACGTGTTCTTGCAAACGAGTTTGTAACAGAAGATTCGAACTATGACCTTACCAAATATGAAACAATGTTGATCAGAGCTGCATCCACAATACTGTCACCATTAGGGTATGATAATGATCGCTTACAAAGATCATTAAAGTTTCAAAACCATAAAATTCTGGAGTATATCAACTGAGAATTAAGACTGGTGGGCCGGATGGGATTTGAACCCACGACCCCACGGTATCCGGAGTACATTGACTTATCAGCCGTGTGCTCCTTGACGTCGCTAAGAGCTACCTAACCAAGCTGAGCTACCGGCCCATCCTATTCGTTGGCATCTACTAACCTTATTAAAACTTTTCAACCATTTCTGATTGGTATTTATTAATAATATGATTAGAGCTGTTACGCTTGTATATAGGAAGATTATGTCTGATTGGGGTTTCGAAAACTGGTAAACTATTTGTTGGATATCGTTTATCAAGTCGATCTTTTCCTGATAGAATAATTAACATAGAAAACGCGCCCGATATTATCTTGCTGTAGCTGTCTTATTTAATGGAAGACTCGATTTAACTTGTGATTAAAAAATTCATAGATATGGTTAACAAATTCTAAAAGAAGTTGATTAACTAATGACAAAAGAATTTGAAAAAATAGGATTAATTCATGTCTATACTGGAAATGGAAAAGGAAAAACTACTGCAGCTCTAGGATTAGCGCTAAGAGCTGCTGGCCACGACATGAAAATTTGCATAATAATGTTTCTTAAAGGAAGATCCAAATATGGTGAAAAAAATATTATCGACAAAATAAATAATATAGAAATATATGCATACGGAGAAGACGATCTAATTATAGGAAATCCAACAAGTAAAGACTTCAAAGAAGCTGAAGAAGCATTTAATCATGCACGACATGCCATAACCAGCAAAAAATACGATATTGTTATTCTTGATGAATTAACTCATGCGATAAATCTAGGTCTTATTCAATTAAATGATGTGATGGAACTAATCAATGAAAAACCGATCGAATTAGAATTAATAATTACTGGCAGGAACTCACCTTCAGAATTACTTAATGTCGCTGATTACATAACAGAGTCCAATGAGAAAAAACATCCTTACAGAAAAGGAATCAAAGCACGAAAAGGAATTGAATACTAAAGGCGAAAAGTTGGACATTCATAAAAAATTTTTCAGGATCCGAAATAAGACATCTCAATTTCACTCAGTTCTTTCATATCTTTTACTTTACTGTAATCTTCAAGTGGGCTTTGATTCAATGTAAAGAAAGTGTGTCCCCATTTGAATAAATCTAATACTTCTCTGCATTGATCGTTAAATCCTGTAA
>JBAUBP010000185.1:0-2327 GCA_049676905.1 Bathyarchaeia archaeon | reverse complement strand
CCTTGGAGTACCCCTAATCCATAGAACAATTTCAGTACTCAAGGAATTTGATATTACTGAGATCACAATCGTTACAGGTTTCAAAGCTGATCAAATTAAGGACACTCTAGGAACTGGCTCTAAATTCGGAGTTCAAATAGATTACATTACTAATACAGAATACGAGAGGGTAAATGGATTATCAATTTTGAAAGCGGAGAAATTAATCGACGATAGATTCCTTTTGTTAATGGGCGATCACCTGATAAGCAAACAAATGATTGAAAAAATCATAAAAAGCCAGGGAGACCTAGTCATCGCAGTCGACTTTCAGCCAAGACACATTGACACTGTCGAGGCGACAAAGGTTCGTATAAAATACAATTATCTAAAGGAGATTGGCAAAGAACTTACTCAATTTAACGCCATAGACACAGGAGTATTTCTATGTGCTGAGAAGATATTTCCCACGATAAAAAAATGCATCACGCAAGGCAAAGAAGAATTTTCAGATTGTATTCAGGAATATGCCAAACAAAATAGGGTTAATACTTGTGATGTCTCAGGTTCAATATGGTTTGATATAGACACCAAAGATGATTTGAGAAAATGTGAAAAAACGATTTTGAAAAGCATGACAAAACCTGGAGACGGATTCATTTCAAAGAATTTGAATAGAAAAATTTCTACAAGAATCTCGAAAAGGCTTGTAAAGACGGGGATAACACCAAATCAAATAACCTTAATGAGTACCTTTTTGGCCTTGGTCTCAACCATTTTTTTCTCAGTAGGCAATCAAATCTATGTTTTGAGTGGCGGAATCGTAGCGCAAACAACATCAATCTTAGATGGATGTGATGGAGAGATAGCTCGTCTAAAAATGCTAGGTTCGCCTTATGGCTCATGGCTTGATGCATCTCTCGATAGATACGCTGATGCAATGATTATATTTGGGATTAGTTACGGTTATTGGCTAAACCATAAAGACATTTTAATTTGGATCATTAGTTTTTGTTCTTTAATCGGTTCGTTTATGGTAAGTTATACACAAACAAGATATGTGGAGGCCTTCAAGCAAGATTATAAAAATGAGAGATACTCTTTCGGAATCGGAAGAGATGTAAGGCTTTTCATAATTTTTCTAGCTGGCGTAACTAACCAAGCACTCTACTTCTTGATACTATTGGCAATTCTAACAAATCTTAAAGTATTGCTTAGATTCATTAAACACAAACAACGCATGAACATATCGGTGACGAGAGAGAGCAAGATTGGCCAGCTAATGAGTTAACGAGATAAGGTCAGGTTGGCTTCTTCTTTCCAAATCTTGTAAACTGGGATCAATTCGCTGTTTACAACATTCTCTATTGTTCTAAGTTTATTAACTATGAAGTCTCGGATCTCGTCGTCTGATGATGCTCTGATCTTTATTAATAAATCTCCTCGAGTATGTACTTCATGTACTTCTAAAACTTGAGGATTCTTAATTATGTCTTTAGATACTTGTTCAATGTAACCAGGATTTACCGTAACTAGAACATAAGCTAGCGAGCTATTGCCAATTATTTCTTCATTTAGATCAATTGTAAAACGTTTGATAACTCCTGTTTTCTTCAATTTTTTAACTCTTTGATGAATTGTTCCATCAGTAACACCTATACTCTCAGCTATCTCGACGAACGGAGTCGATGAATCTTTTTTGAGTATGCCTAGAAGTTCAATGTCTTTTTTATCTAATTTTGCCTTCTTCGGAATACTAATAGCCTCCTCACGCGTTATTGTCTTAATCTCTCTGTTTCTATCTCTTCTTTTTGATGTTTACATTTGAATGTTAGTTACTAATTCTTCGACTCTAAGATCTATTATAATTCGTCTCTTGTCGAAGAGATGTACTTTTTTCATCAGACATGCTTTAATTCATATTATTAGTGTTCGTTATATTTATTTAATTATAAGAGTATGATAATCCTACTATATACACATAGAAATTAAGATAATAGTATCATATAGCAGTAATAATTAAGATAATATTATATATAGTATAACGTGATGAAAGTAGTGAAGTTAAGAGATAGATGTGAGGAAACTGATAACAAGCCATAGTCTTTTTGATTTAATCCTTCTAGGCGTTAGTGCAGTCATAGTCATAACATTATACAGGAGAACTGATAGAAAGAATGTATCTGAATAGATTCTTCATCAAATCAGATAATTTCGCTTGGGATAACAAAGAGTGGAAAGGGGTGAGAATTTAATGGCTTTATGTCTTCCAGGAGGCACTAGCTATCCAGCTTATCCTCAAGTAACATACCCAACTTATCCACAAGTAACATACCCAACTTATCCAC
>JBAUBP010000184.1:0-10813 GCA_049676905.1 Bathyarchaeia archaeon | reverse complement strand
CTCTAGCGCCCATCGGAGTTTTGGAAATTTCTACTTTGCTATAGCCAGCTTTTCTTAATTCCCAACTCAGAAATTCATCTATAACACTCTTCTTGGACAAATCTTTGACAAAATATTTGTAAACTGACATAAATTATCATCACGTAGTGCATTCACTGGACTGTACAAGGGCCCATCCAATCCAAAGGGTAATTTCTGTATTCAACCTGCTTCTTCACCGGAAATATTATTGATCATGCGATAAATTGATTTCACATCAACCTATGTCGGTCTAGCAACATATCTTCAACTCATATTTAAACTTCCAAAGAAGGGTCTATAATATCGGATAGGATTGAAAGTGGCCTTGAGTAAAATAGTTGTTTTCTGCATTTGGATAAGTTATTTGATAATTACTTTTTCTGCTGATAGCGCGCGTTTTACGTCTATAAGGTGTAGATTTTAGACTTTACGTCAGGGAGATTCAAGTCATTATGATATTGACTAAATTATAATTTTTCTGTTTCAGAACCAATAAGTTCAACATGTGTTAGGGTGTTAAAATATGCTGAGGCTTTCCCAAAAGCTCTTGGAATATATTTTCTAATTTTCATTCCTCTATGTGAGGCAGCATGCATTATTTTCAATTTTTCGGGGTCAAGTCCCCTGTATTCGGCATTGGCCTCAAGCTCCTCGAGCAATTTACGAATACTATTGGCGGCTTTGACAGGATATCGTCCTGCACCGAAACCTTGATGTGGTCTATGAGGCACTTCCTTTTTGTAATGCCTGTAGGGTATCGATGTTTTTTTCTCTACAACTTCTTCTAATAGTTGTTTTGCCTTTGGTAACTTCATGCCTCGGATGGCGTTACATATCTCAGTTGCAGCCTTTGGTGAAATTCTTAGCTCTCGACCTGCACACTTCACAGTCCTTTCTGGATCAAGACCCCCTACTGAATACCTCCATGTTGGCAATGCTGTTCACAGACTCTCGAAGGTAAAAGATGCCCGGCTAAAAAGTCTTCCGTAGATCTGGAAAAACATAAGTGTGATTGAATACCGCAATAGAATTTTGGAGAGTACTTTGAGAGACTTCAGGATTGACCGCAAAAAGGTAGAATCAGAGCTTCGTGGGACAACCTTGAGAGTATACTGGGAACTATTTAGGAAGAACCGTCCGTTGGGTGTACGCGAAGTGCAAAGATCTCTGAAGCTTTCAAGTCCAAGCACATCACTTTATCATTTGGAAAAAATTAGGGAGTTGGGAGTTGCAGAAAAGAATCATCATGGGCAGTATTCAATATCTTCTGAAATCAAAGTCGGTAATCTTCGTCAATTTGTACGCTTTGGGAGACTAATATTACCAAGATATCTTTTTTATGCAGCTTTCTTTTGGTCAGCTTTGTTTTTTTATCTTATTGAATCTTCGATAGCTAATGTTCAGACTAATCTAACAGCTGTAGTGTTTGTAATTTGCGCAATAGCGATAACAACATATGAAGCTTCAAGGACATGGAGGGAAAGACTGTTCTAATTTCTGAACAATCTTTACGAAAACTAAGAGTTAAGTTCAAGTTTATAAATATGAATCGTGAAATTACTTGAAACGCGAACTTCTTTCAGTATTCTTAGGTGTAATAGCAGCGTTTACACTTATTTCTCTTACAATAGAGCCTGAGACAAATTTAAGGTCAGAGATGCCTGCTGCAAAGATGACCTATGAAGGTGAGAGAATTGAAACAGCGGATCTAATTGATGAGAAACCTACTGAACATTATGAATATTTGGTTTTACCATTTTCATTTCTTGTAGCCATACTAGTATATCAAACGTCGATCAGACGCTTAGGTTAGTATGCTAGACTAGGACTTTCCGTAATTTTTTCTTAGAACAGAAACCTGAATCTTCAAATTATCACGGTATGAATTTTGGAATTTAATGGATCCCTTTGTATATTGCATCTTTTTTTTATAGATTACTTCAGTGGGACATACATACTAGATCTTGAGGCACCAATACCAGGCGTACCGTGCCCAACTTTCTTGTTTGTTATAACGAATTCACCAAGAAAGTGTCCAACCATTTTGTCCTTAATATCCACTGCTGGAAACTCTTTACCATTATGTACAAGGATCCTCAGGCCAACCATCTCCGGTAAAACGATCATATCTCTACAATGAGTTTTTAGTACATCACCTTCTTTCCTTGTTCCACGCTTGAAGCCTTTTACCTCTTCAAGAAATCGTCTTTGGGCGGATGTTAGTCCTCTTTGGAGAGTACGTCGCTGTCTGGAAGGTAATAGTTTGATAAACTCGTCCATGGACATTTCTAGTAATTGTTGGATGTTGAATCCTCTATAGATGAATTCTTTTGGCATATATATCAAACAACCAATTCAATTTTGAGTTTATTTAATTTGATCATGAATCAATTTACTTGCGCAAGCCACGTTTTCCTCTTCTCTGACTTGCTCTGCCAGACTGTCTCGCGGCTATTAGACCGACTTTTCTTCCTGGCGGAGTATCTCGTGAGACCGATGATGGCTTTCCTTCATGTTTATGTCTTCCTCCGCCATGCGGATGAGAAGCAGCCACCATTTTTACTCCTGACACGATAGGCCATCTTATCCCTCTTGATCTCATCAGGGCTCTTTTGGCACCTGCTTTAAGGAATGGTTTTTCTGTTCTGCCACCACCAGCAATTAGACCAATCATCGCCATACATCTATCATTCAAATAGAGAGATCTCTTAGATGGTAGTTTGACCTCTGTTCCTTTTAGTGTATGGGCGACCAAGGTAGCATATGTACCAGAGGCCCTCGCAATTTTTCCTCCGTCACCTGGTACATGCTCGATATTACAGATGATCGTGCCTTCCGGGATTTTACTTAGAGGCAAAATGTTGCCTATCTCTACGGGACATTCGCCCAAAGATAATTTCTGATTTAGGGTCAAACCCTCAGGAGCAGCAATATAAAATTCTTCACCATTCTCAAGACTAATCAAAGCAATAGGAACCCCTCTGCCAGGGTCATGTAAGAGCCGTTTTACGCAGGCACCCATAATCTTCTCTTGCTTCTGTTCCATACTAGGATAACAAACCTTTGAGACTCGTCGATGGGTGGGCGCCTTAAAAATTCCTCCGCGCCCTCGCCTTCTAACAATAATTCTCTTTCCCATATGAAAGCCGTCTCCTACAATATTCCTAATCTAACTGCTAGATCCGAAGCTTTGAATTCGGGTTTGAATTTCACATAAGCTTTCTTTCTGCCATCGGGTGTGATGAGGGTATTAATTGACTCAACATCGGCCTCGTATAGTTCACTCATAGCCCTTTCTATATCATTTTTTTCTGCATTCCGATTCACAATGAAGGTGATTTTATTCTCTTTTTCGATTAGGTTTACAGTATCCTCGGAAATCAATGGATAATGAATGACTGAATGAATTTTTGTTTTTCCCATTAATTAGTCTCCTTTAAGCCTATCATTTATTGTTTTCATTGCGGATTCGGTCCAGACTGTAAGTCTTCCAGCATGTGTTCCCGGCGCCAGATCTTCAACATTCAAATCTGAAGCTTTTACAGCATCTATGCCGGGTATATTCTTGAACCCATGAGCAATGCCCTTATCATCATTACAGACAAGTAAGGGACCTTTAGCTATTCGTTTACCTCTTCCTCTGCAACTTGCTCGTCCGGATCTTCTCTTGATGCTACCCATAACTCTCTCAACGTCCTGCCAAAGTCCAAGCGTCTTAAGCACATCCATAGCCTTCTTTGTCTCAGAGACCGATTCCAGACTATCTGTAACGACTAATGGAATTGAAGGAACTTGCTCTAACTTATGACCTCTTCTACTCACGATCTCTTTTTTTGCTGTTGCTGCCACAGCTGAGGCGAGGGCTGAACAAGCTTCCTTTTTATTCAGTCTCTTGTGAATATTCTTCTTAGTTGTTGGTGGATGTGTAATTCGCCCACCGACTGTGTTTGGAGCAAATGCTGCACTTCCAGCCTGTGGATGTCGTTCACCCTTTACTCTTGGAACTCTTGCTAAGCCTCTTCCTACTCCAAAAGATTTTGCAGTTGTCCGCTTTCCCGCCATCAAGTTTCTTCCTTGGGGTTGAAGTCTATGCGTTTGTAAAGCAACGACACTCTTCTTGATTATATCTGGCCTAAATTTTGTTGTGAAGACCTCTGGAAGGTTTATCTTACCTTTTGGATCTCCATTCAAATCATATACATTTATTGTCTTAGACAAGGTCAGATTATCAATCTCCCTGTTTTGATTCAAGGCTGAGGTATTCTATTTTTGGCGGGGGCTCTATCCTCTTTACTCTTGCTGGAGCTCTCATAATAACTAGTCTTCTCGAAGTTCCTGGGATACTTCCTTTTATCATAACATATTGACTCTTGACATTTCCATAATTGAGAAATCCGCTGCTCGGACTAACCTCTTTGGGATCTTCACCTATCTTTACTATTTGTTTGTTGAATTCTGTTCTCTGGAAGAAGCCCATTTGACCCGCTCTGGGAACAGAGTACATGACGAAATTTGGTGTCCAACCTCCTATTGAACCAACACCTCTTACCGTTTTCCTGGACTTATGGAGTAGCCTCTTTACTCCCCATCTTTTAACTGGACCCTGTATACCTTTACCTTTAGTAATGGCTATCACATCAACTGAATTTCCTTCCTTCAGAACCTGACTTGACTTAAGCTCCTTTCCAAGCAAATTCTTAGCATGTTCAAATTGATCTTTTGAATTTCCTCCTCCGATTTTTATCTCAAATAGTTTAGGCTTTTTCTGTCCTGTACTTGTCAATCTTGGTTGGGTTCCGGCTATAACTCTCACTTCTGAGACTCCGTCAAGCTGAGTCTCAATCTTTTTCAAAGATCCCTGTTCATCGACGTCTTTTTGTATTGTTATCAGTCTTTCAAACTCTTTTGGGACATTAGCAGTCCATGCCTCTCCAATCGATCGAAGATTGCGATTTTTCTTTTCATAGATCTTTATTCCACAAATAATCAGTGGGGGGGTTTCAAGAATGGTGACTGGAACTGATATTTCCTTTCCAAAAGTTAATGAACCTTGTAATTGATCAATTGTAACAAAATGCGTCATTCCAGCTTTATATCCTAGAAATGCTAAAAGCCGAGGGTCTCCTGTTACCTCTGGCCAGTATCTAATTCTACCTGTCCAGCCATGTGCTCTGCCTTTCGGCAGATAACCTAGAGATCCACGTTTTGGAGCACTTTTCTTTCGTCTACCCAATATAAATCACCCCAGAGTATTGAGGAGAGATAATGAACTGAAGACTGCTTCTTCACTTCTGACTGTCTCTACCCCTTGATTTGGTATCATATTGATCATAAAGTCTGAATACTCAAGCATTTCTAGACCTTCTTTAGTTAATATTTCCTTTAGACCTTGTGTTGGTGACCCGAAAGGCACAAGTGCTTTCTTTGATTTTTTCCATACTGTTTTCAATTGTGGAAATACCTCGGTTATCTCATCTCCATATTTTGAAGTTGATATTATCAGATCAAACCCTATCTTCTTTGTCGATTCAGCGAGCGGAAGTTTCGTCACAGTAACATTAAACCCCCAATATATTCTTATCTCAGATTCATCGAGTTTCACGGCAGTCAACTTTTCCCCTATACTAGTCAACTTTACTGTGATCCTCTGCCTCTCAGTAAGACTCTCCTCAATAATCACTGGTTTGCCTATACCTATATCTACTAAAGAGTGGCCGTTTTTACTATCTATGACGGCCCCTTGGCGAAACATACCTACCTTCAGTTCTTCTTGTTTCTTCGAAAATAGATGATGGGGGGACCTTAGAGGAGGAAGAATACCAACAAAACTCAGCTGAGGATCAATCTTTACAAGCATCTTCCGAAGGTATTGAGGAATATCCATATATTTCAGAATAGAGGCTACAAGGTCCGCTTCTTTTGTTTGGTTATGTTCTGCCTTATCAGAGTAGATTATGATTTGCTCTACACGAAATATCGAAGATGCTCTACCTATCTGCCCTATCTTGTAAGTCTTCTCTCTCAGGTGTGGAGTGTCTTCTACAATTGATGCTGGGATAGCTATCGATAGGCCTTGACTTCTTTTAAGCGGAACAGATGGTTCACAAGTTTTAGATTTTCTCAATATTTTTCAACTAAAGTTATAGAATTGAGTAAGTTTACAATTCTTCTGATAAATCTTATTTGGTTGATCAAAATGAAGCGCACGCGCTAATCTCAGCAGATTATTGCTGCCAATAAATTTTGGCGACTTTGTCTCTGCTTATTTAGCTATAGCAAGAGTAGTTGACCCAACTCCAGTTTACTTCATTGATGAGTTTAAAAAAACAATAGAGGTCGAGACGAACAAAAGAAGATGTAGTTAAACGGTTTTTAAACTAGCCTTTAGTTACTCCTATTGGAGTTAGCCGGGCAACCTTCGTTGCTATTCCAACATTGTGGCTTACATTTGTGACATTATCGACGTCCTTGTATGCACCTGGAGCTTCCTCACTAAGGACAGACATACTTGCAGCTTTAACTAACACACCTTTCTTTTCTAGATCCTTTTTAACGTCCTCGCCCCAATAGCGTCTCTTGGCTGCAGATCTGCTGAGGTTTCTTCCTGCACCATGTGCTGTAGAACCAAAACTCAATTCCATGGCTTTCTCAGTTCCAACAAGAACCCAAGATGCCGTACCCATGCTCCCTGGTATCAATACTGGTTGGCCTACTTCTCTGTAGGTTGAAGGCACTGCATTATGACCTGGCGGAAAAGCTCTCGTAGCTCCTTTTCGATGAACATATACCTTGACTCTTCGTCCATCTACTTGATGTTCTTCTATTTTGGCTATGTTATGTGCAACATCATAGATGAGCTTAAGGCCAATGCTATCTACAGGCTGGTTTAAGACCTTCTCGAATGCTTGACGCGTCCAGTGAGTAATCATCTGTCTATTCGACCAAGCAAAGTTACATGCAGAAGCCATTGCCGGTAAATAATCTTCAGCCTCACGACTTTTACCTGGAGCACAAACAAGCTCTCGATCTGGAAGATTAATTTTGTATTTTTTAACTGCGTTATCCATAACTCTCAGATAATCACTACACACCTGATGACCCAATCCTCTACTTCCCGTATGAACGAAAACCAGTATTTGGCCTACTTTTTCTATTCCGAAAACCTTAGCTGCTTTTTCATCAACGATCTCGTCAACTTTTTCAATCTCCAAGAAATGATTGCCACTGCCCAGACTTCCTAGTTGAGGAGTACCTCGTGACTTTGCAGTTGGAGACACTTTACTTGGATCAGCTGATTCCATACACCCCTCTTCTTCACATTTCGTAGCATCTTCCGACCATCCGTAACCTCTATCAATAGCCCATTCGACTCCGTCCGATAGGACTTTTTCGAGTTCTACATGGCTGACCTTAATCTGACCTCTACTTCCCAAGCCTGCGGGAATATATTTGAATAGGGTGTCAAGTAGTGTCGGGAGTATAGGTCTGATCTCTTTTTCTGTCAGATTTGTCTGTAATAGTCTAGTTCCACAATTGATATCGTAGCCTACTCCTCCTGGACTTACTACGCCTTTTTCATAGTCTGTTGCTGCTACACCACCTATGGGAAACCCGTATCCTTCATGACCATCGGGAAGAGTAATTGCCCATTTACAGATGCCCGGTAGATGGGCGACATTTGCGCATTGACTAAGAGTCCTATCAAGCTTCATTTTCTCAAGTAATTTCTCATCAGCATATACTCTTCCCGGGACATTCATTCCAGGTAGGAATGATTGAGGAATCTCCCAAATGTTTTCATCTATTTTCTTCATTTGGATTGGTTTTGTCGGCGTTTTTACGCGTTCATAAGACATTTTTAATACACCCAAATATTGCTAAGGTTTCAAGTATTGTTTGAAGGACATGCATTTAAGTTGTTTCTGAAAATTGATCCTTCAAAAAACTTCTGAGTTTTGACTTAATCAAATAATTCTGATTTCTGGATCAATAAAGATTTCCAATTACTAATTTGGTCATTTAAAGGTCAAGCACAAATCTAATCATATTTTGATCTCCATATTGATTGATCTCCATCATATGGAAAGTCACAGCTTTAACTTCCGTTTTTGAAGGATGTTTATTAGAATTGAAATTTTCACCATAGATTTTCGCTTTCAATTTGTATGATTCTCTTTGAGCCTCAATAATTTCTATATGGAATTTTGAATAGAGCCTATTCTTGATTTCATGTCTTACAAGAAGTTCTTCAAGCCAAGAGTATAGCAAAGAGCTAAGATCTTTACCTTCGACTTCGATCGATTCTTCAGTCTTCGGCTCCACTTTTGAGGTTTCAGTCATTACTTGGAACATAGCAATTGCTGCATTTGCATAGGCTTCTTCAAGACTTGCCCCATGTGCTTCTATGTAGGCATCCGCCGTATGCTCTAAGAATTTGAAACGTTTTTCTTGCTCTTCTTTATCAGACAATCTCATCTATGTGCTTCTCCAAGATTTGGCTGAAAAACCTATTGCAGGAGAAAACCCAAAAGCCAATGGAGCTATGTCAGCTAGCATATATATCAAATTCCGAGTAGAATTTAGAAAGGTTTCTCTTTTTATTTGCCAAACAATTTTATATCAAAGCATTAAGAATCTGCTCTTAGCCGGGATGGCCGAGTGGATTAGCCTCATATTTGAGGGTCAAGAGGCGCAGTAAATTCATTGCGTAAGCCTTGAATGATCTCACAGAAAGCCTGTGACCCTTACGGGTCTCGTGGGTTCGAATCCCACTCCCGGCGCCATTTCAATTCATTAAGAATTGTTTCACTGGGTATGTTAAAAAAGGCTCAAAGACGTAATTAGTCGAGTTTATGATTTTATGTAAAAGTTCCCAATGATACTATTGCCTTCAGACTAGGCATACTCCAAGATGACCAGGAGTTATCGAATTAGAATTTCGCAGTTTTGAGATTTACTATTCTATAACTGTTAGCTTTCCATATCTTCCCGAGTTTAGTTGTACCTCTTCTCTGAAACTAGTGACGTAGCCATTCTCAATTTTTACCATATCATTGACTTTCACATTGTCGATTGTCTCATTCCATAATGATAGTTTGATTGTGCCCGATTCGTCCTCTAAAGTTGCGGTCGCCACTCGGCTTGTCTCTCCAAATTTCGTCATGACATCTCTTACTTCGCTAATGTCAATAATTTTACCTTGACATTCGATCCTTCTCATGCCAGATTTTAATTCACTTATCTTCATTATTCTCTGTTCCTGTTAGCATGAATCATATCTAACGATTTTCTACAACGATATTGATCTTATTAAAAGCTTCTTGGGTTGAATTCTATCTGTCTAGATTTTTAAATTGATTCGAATATTTGGATAATTTTGTATTTCTTTTCCCGGACTATTATTTTCTAATTGTACAATACTAATTTCATTAGCATGGATGATCTGAGCAATATCATTTCTATTAGCATTAATGGTTGTTAGGTGTTCTTGACCTGCATAAATCTGTATACTGGTAATAGGAGCCTTCAAAGATATTTTATTTTCAGACTTTATTCGTCTAATTTCAGATACTATGGCCAACAGAGCGTCCCCTTCGTTTTCTGCTTGATCATTAATCAGATTCAGGTCAGGGTCAGGCCATTCTGTTATATGGATGCTCTTCTTTCTATCCAAAAGAGCTGGAAAATTCTGATATATTTCTTCACATATATGGGGGCAAATTGGTGCTAACAACTGAATTATCTTAAGTAAACAATAATGTAAAGTGTATTGTGCAGCTTTTCTTTGCGCTATCGATGTCTTTTCTTCACTATAGAGTCTATGTTTTACTGCTTCAAGATATTGATCACAGAAAGTATGCCAAGTAAAGTGTCTAATAGCTTCTAACGCATTATTGAATTCGAATGTCTCATAGGATTTTGATACCGATTCTGTTAGCTTCTCTAATTTGGTGAGAATCCACCGGTCAACAATTTCAAGTTCTCCATCGTATTCTTGAAAATCGTTTAGGTTCATGATAACGAATTTTGCCGCATTCCAGAGTTTTGTTAAAAATTTCTTCCCGTGTTCAACTTCACTCCAGTTGAATGGCAAATCATACCCTGTTGCTCCTCCTGCAGCTGCCCATTGTC
This sequence comes from Bathyarchaeia archaeon, assembly GCA_049676905.1. Taxonomy (GTDB): domain Archaea; phylum Thermoproteota; class Bathyarchaeia; order 40CM-2-53-6; family RBG-13-38-9; genus RBG-13-38-9. Next base: position 661 of record JBAUBP010000184.1, on the reverse strand, counting down.
TTAGTGGATCAGCACCGTATCTTTTTATTGCCTCTTGAGCTTCTACGTAATTTCCAAAGGACTTATGCATCATTCTACCATCTGCACCTCTGACCATACCATTTACGAGAACGGTTTTGTATGGTGCCTTGCCAAATAGAGCTAGGCTCTTTACCATTAGATAGTAATCCCACGTTCTGATTATATCTAGACCGTTGGGTTGAAGATCAGCTGGAAACAGTCTCTTCATTGATTCATCATTATAAGGCCAACCAGCATGAAAAGCGCAGGTGATCGATGAGTCCATCCAAGTGTCCATTACATCAGTTTCTCCAATAAAATCTTGACAACCACATTCTGGACATTTCTCTAATTTTGGTGGTCCGAACCTCGGATCTATTGGAAGCCATTCTCGCTCGGCTATAATAACTTGATTACAACTTTTACAATACCAAACGGGTATTGGTGTTGCGAAAATTCTTTGCCTGGAGATAACCCAATCCCAATCTAGAGATTTTGCCCAATCAATCATTCTATATTTTGAGAATTCAGGTATCCAATTGACTTTCTCACTCCACTGTAAAACATCTTCAGTCATATTACGTGTAGTCATGAACCATTGCATTCTAGAAATTATTTCCACAGGAGTATTGCATCGCCAACAAACCCCTATATTCTGTTT
>JBAUBP010000183.1:0-39244 GCA_049676905.1 Bathyarchaeia archaeon | reverse complement strand
CACCAATAGGAATATTTATTGAAAAACAAACTCGTAAAATTTTAATTAGAGTTATTTAATTTATGATGTGTATTTCATATTCTTTAAGGTCGAGCGATACATTTAAGCTGCTTCTGTTTATTCTTTTTGGAGGTCGTAATATCATGATGCCTGGATTTAGAAGAAGTGACAAGGCAATAGTTCATCCTGGAGAGAAATATACTCCAAGAGAAAGAGTATGGAAGATACTTGACCACCAGGAAGCAGATAGAGTACCAGCCGAACTAGGAGGCTGCATGTCTTTCATAACAAAACAGGCCTATTTTAGACTCAAGCATTACCTCAATTTGCAGACCTTTCCTTTTGAAATTGACTACTGGCCTTCAGGATCCTCCTATAATCCATGGTGGCTACCCCCTATAGACGAAACTATTTACCGTCTATTCAGAACCGATTTCCGACCAATTTCCTTAAGATCTACCAGACCTTTTGTCCCAAAGAAACTGTTTCCTGATAATTCATTCATAGATGAATTAGGTTTTCATAGAAAAGCTGGAGAAACGTATATGGAATTTGCGAATCCGGCGCCTCTTGAAAGTGCTCAAGATGTAGATGAAATATTATCTGATCCATACTGGTTAGATCCTGAGAAAGATTTCACTGCCGTTGGCCTAGAAAAAAAGGCTAAGAAGATGGATGATGCCGGCTTTGCAGTTTGTGTAGTAAATATTGGAGGAAGTGGCATATTTGAGAATTCTTGGATGAGAAGAGGTTTTAGTAAAATAGTTGAGGATATGTATCTGAAACCAAAGATAGCTGAAAAAATACTGGACAAAGTCACTGATCAGATGCTCACATTATACAGTATGATGTTGGACGAGGTTGGGGATTACGTCACAATGGTGGCTACTGGAGATGATCTAGGCGCTCAAACAACAATTCTTATCAAACCTGACATATACAGGAAATTCTTGAAGCCACTTCATAAAAAACTCTTTGACCTTATTCATAAGAAGACAAAAGCAAAATTGTATTATCATAGCTGTGGCAACATGAAACCATTCATTCCAGATCTGATAGAGATAGGCGTGGATGTATTGAATCCAATACAACCAGAATGCCCCGACATGGACCTTGAGACTTTAAAAGAAGAGTACGGAGAAAAATTGACTTTCTGTGGAGGAATAGGATCACAGAGCATTCTACCAAAAGGTTCTGTTCAAGATGTTGAAGCCGAGGTCGTGAGGGCAATAAAAGCAGGTGCATCTGGTGGCGGTTATATTATCGCTCCGGGTCATATGATACAACCTGATGTACCACCTTGGAATATTGAAGCACTATACTCTGCAGCCATAAAATATGGAACCTATCCAATTAACTTGTGAATCAATAAGAAATCATTGAAGATTTGATATTCAGCATTATGATAACAGCGTGCACATTTGTATACCGCATAAATATTATTCATTCTAATTAATCAAATGAATGAATATGAAAGCAATGGAATGGAAAAAACCCACAATATCAGTTTTTAAGGAAAAATCAGACAAGCAAGAACACGAGCCATTTGCAGTAATAAAAGCTCAAAAGATATCGTTACAAAAAACTGAAAAGCACAGTTATGATGGCGAGATAATAGATTTCTTTGTTCTCATGGGCAACATAGACTGTATTAATTCAGATGAGGGAATAAGGGATAATTACGTTTTATGTTGGTTCGACGATAATATAGATGATTTCAGTGAATCTTTTAGAAAACTAACTGGCGTTACTTTTCTATCAGCTCCATCTTATACAGAAAGTAATGGAAAAAGAACTTACAGATCATCTTTTGAAGCAGAATATGGACTGATATCCTAACAAGAATAGCGTGCGCTTCAATAAGATACCAGATATCCAACTTACCTGTTTTGACTTCACATTATAGAGAGGAAGCGGTACTATTGCATAATCTTGGGAAGATTTTCTATTTGTGCAATATTATTAGAGATCTTTGCACTCTGAAGCATGATAAGTCGTTCAATTTTTTCTCGCACGGCACTTTCAATGAACTGTTGTCGGTTATAGTTGAGTTCAGAGTGTTTTCGAACTAGACGATCGACTTCAGACATCATAGTCGATGGAAGTCTAACAGGAATTCTCTTCTGCATCTCAGGAGAATTATTTATTGTTCTTGGCATTTTTTTTCACCTAATATTCCACATTCGTGAGTGGACTAATTCGATTTGGAATATTTAATCAATCTCAACAACTCGAGAAGTGTCGGGTGTCTACTTTTCTAATTTCGGCTTACGACATATTGAGGGACCTGATCGATCTCAGACGATTGATTTAATGTCATTTGTACAATTTGATTGAGTTTAGGTCGATTAAACTAGTTTTTCCTATGCATTTTCCTAAACATGGAAAACACGTTTTCATCGTTAAATCTGTCAATTAGAATTGTGGCGGGCCCGACGGGATTTGAACCCGCGACCTATGGGTTAAGAGCTTCGGCCCATAAATTGGGACCACCGCTCTACCTGACTGAGCTTCCCGAACCACTATGATGTGGGTATACGGGCCCATGCCCGCCAGCCATCTGTTCCAATGAAGATCTCTAATAATCTTTTCTTCGGTCCTATTGACAATCTTAACTCACAGAGTTTCTTTCAAATCTTGATCATAAGACTCATCTTTTGTTATGATCCTCTTTTAAAGGAAAATAACTTGACAAATCTAACTTTAATTGGACTCGGACTTCATGATGAAAAGGGTATTTCTCTACAAGGACTAGAAAAAGCCAAGAGAGCAACATACGTTTTTGCGGAGTTCTATACAAACTACATGCCTGCCATCAAAATCTCAAATCTTGAGAAATTAATAGGAAAACAAGTAAAGATCCTCTCCAGAAAAGAAGTTGAGGATCACGCTCAAGAAAATATTTTAGTTCACGCCAAAAAATATCCATGCGCTTTTTTAACCCCAGGAGATCCAAATATCGCAACTACTCATATTGATTTGAGACTTAGAGCAGAAAAAGAAGGAATTAGAACATTCATTATTCATTCAGCGTCAATTTCTTCAGCTATAGCAGGAGCAACTGGCCTCCAGAACTATAAATTTGGCAGAACTGTTACAATTCCTTTTAAATCAACTTCAATCTCAGAAATTCCATATGAAAATATTTTCGAAAATAAGTCGAGAGGCCTTCATACCTTAGCATTACTCGACATTAATTCAGAGAGCCACCTGTTTATGTCTATTCCAGAGGGACTGACCATAATAATCGAAATGGAAGAAAGACTGAGAAAAAGATGTACAACAAAAAATACGTTAGCGGTCGGAGTCGCGAGGTTAGGTTCACCAGATGCAAGTGTGAAAGCTGGTACAATAGAAAATCTCCAAAGATTCAATTGGGGCGATCCTCCCCATTGCATAGTCTTTCCTGGAAAGCTCCACTTCATGGAAATTGAGGCTCTAAAAATTTTGTGCAAGGCCGATCCGGAGCTGTTTGAAATATGAATTCAGATAATGAAGTACGATCATTAGTTGGAAGATATATATCTTCTATTGAGTTGGCACTCAAAGATTTGAAGATTCGAGATTCTAATTCAACTTTAGTTGAACATAACATGGAGCTAGTCATAGACGCAGTTAAAAGATATCTTTCCGATGCAAAATACTATCTGGAAATTAAAAAAGAAGCTATAGCCTTAACATCAATTTCATATGCTGAGGGTCTATTAGACGCATTAAGGATCATGGAACTAGTAGACTTCGAATGGCAAAGAGTAGACAAATCTTGACAAGAAAAAAAATTGTTCTGACAACCGGAGCGTTCGATCTTCTTCATTATGGTCACCTTAAAGCCCTTGAAGACGCAAAAAAATCAGGAGGGAGAAATTCCAAACTAATAGTTATTGTCGCAAGGGACAAGACTGTTGAAAAACGTAAAGGAAAAAAACCGACGATTCCCGAAGAACAGAGAAGAGCATTGGTTGAATCTCTTAAACCCGTCGATAGAGCTGTGCTGGGGTATGAAGAGATGAATATGAAAGCGGCTATACGAAAGCTTAAGCCTGATGTTATAGTTTTAGGATACGACCAACGCGATATTTTAGAAGCAGTAAATGATGCTTTGCGAGAGTATACGGGAGAAGTAGAGGTCATACAAACTAAAAGATATGGAATGAGGGATCTAAATAGTTCATCAAAGATAAAAAACAAAATTATAGAAGAATTAAAATTGTAAATTAGTGAATTAAGTATTAAAATACTCAACTAATGTTAGCTTTCGTGTTTAAATGTGGAATCATTATCCTAAGCCTAATGGTATCCCCATCTTTCAATTTAAGTTTCTTTCTTAAGTTTTCTTTGGAAACTATTTCGACAACGTCAGATCCATAATGACTTCTCATTGCCAAGATTATCGATACTTGAACTTCATCATTCATTATCGCTTCAGCACACTTTGCAGGGCCAAAACTCCTTTTTTCGGTCGTGAATCCTTTAATTGATATTAAGGGAAGAGAATTCAAGGTATTTCTTTCATTCTCGTAACCAGGTTTCAACCGAATATTTAGAGTGCCTGGATATGGATCGAAGCCTAGTTTCTTTTCTAATTGCTCTCGATAACCTTCTTGACCAATATAATAAGAGCCTTCACCGAGCCCTGAGAATAGTTCGCCCTCTAAGAAGACATAGCTAATAGGCTGTTCGAAAACATCTTTCAGTCTGAAATATAATTCTTTGAGAAGATCCAAACCGTTAGGAGTTATACGTATGGTCTCACGCTTTCCAATTTTAACCCGTCTTATTAGCCCTCTTTGCTCTAGCTCAATAAGATGTCTCGAGGCTGTTTGCTGAGATATCTCGAGATCAAGTGCAAGTTGTCCTGTTGTATAAGTCAATTCCCCTTTGGATATCGAGAGTTCAGCCAATTTACATAGAGTTATTAGGAGATTGGCTTTGAGGGAACTCTTCTCAAACACATTCATAGTTTAAATCAACATCAAATACTTCTTTACTATTAATTTACATCTTGAAAAAATTATCTTTTTCATTTTTACACATTCTTTTAACATATCTTGACGATAGACAGATGATAGCCAGATCGAATCATATTTCTTTGGAGAGATTATATTTGGATGTCGCTTTTCTAAAAAGTTTAGTTTGAGTTGAAATCATGGGAACATATCATTATAGAATCTTTCCAGGAAGGCACTTGATAAAGTGAACACTCGAAAATATCAAATGTGTACTAGGGAGGAACTTATCAATATTCAAAATAATCTTTCTAGAAAGTTAATAATCACTGATCTTTTTACAAAACCTATTAGAAAAATTGGTGGAGTCGATCTATCTTTCATCAAAGATCATGCGGTAGCAGCTTTCGTTTGTGTAGATTATGAAAATTTGGAAATCATAGAGAAAAAGACAGTTTTAACGAGATTAGATTTTCCCTATAGGCCGGGATTTCTCTGGTTTAGAGAGGGCCCACCATTAGTTAGAATAATCAAAAGTCTTGATGTATTACCAGATATTTTCATGATTAACGCTCACGGCTTAGCACATCCCAGAAGATTTGGATGTGCTTCACATATTGGAGTAAACATAGAAAAACCAACTATTGGTATAGCTAGCTCTAGGCTTTTCGGAGAAGTTATTAAAATACCCAGAAAATTTGGCGATACTGAACCGCTCAAATCAAATAATGAGACAATTGGTTACATTCTTAAGCCAAAAATTGGGAAGCCGATATATGTTTCACCAGGCCACATGATTAGTCTTGAATCTGCGGTAGAAATTACTATTAATTGTCTTCGCAATCACAGATTCCCAGAACCGCTTCATCTTTCCCATAGACTAGCTGAGGCAAGAAAAAGAAAGATCATTCATTCCATGAGCTAATCTTGCGTGACTCACTTTTCGTTAGTCTTTTTTCAAGACTTTTTAGAGCGTTTTCTAAGGATAGTCTTCTGAATTCATTAACTACGTCTCCTCGGGTTATCTCGATTAATTTCCTTGCAGTATCCATTTTATGTCTGAAACCCGATATTATACGTGTATGATCTATCGAGTACAAGTCTTCATATATACCCTCCATGGTCTTTAGCGTATTTTCAGCATCAGCAAGTTCTCCTTTTTTAAGAAAATTCAGACATCTTCGACGAAGTTCCCCTAAGAAATCTAAAAGACCGAGAAGGTAAGGCTCTATTTTAACATCAACTTCTTTAAGTGACAATAATCTATTCTTAGTTATAATCCCATAGAGTATTTTTGCCTCAGCGTATTCTTGATAGGCAACAGTTACATTTCCCAGATATTTCAACTCTTTCCACTTTCTAAGAATTCCCTCTAGATCTCTAATCTTGCCCTCAGCATTACGTAAATGTGTCGCAGCTTTCTCTATATTCCCTCGATGCAATTCTACGATCGTGTTCCCCGAGGATCTGATTGAGATTCGTGAGAATTCAAAAATACTGTCTCTTGCCGTACTGAGATCCAAGAGGTTCTCTTGAATCATCTTGATATCAGTTTTCTTCAGCAATTTAGAACCTCACTTAATATTTAATTTAGCAAACCTTTATCGGTTTTTCCAATTTGCTTAAAAGAACAACTCTACTTTCAACGGAATCATCAATAATCCTATATCCAGTGAACTCAGCCAATTTTAAGGAGAATTCTCGAACCTGATTATATGTCGGCATATTTTCAAATGTTAATCTCTTTCTTGAATAGCCGATATACATGTAAGCTTTCGATTCTATATATGTCGGGTCAGCTTTTGAGATTAGCTTAGCGTAGCTTTGAGGATCTTCAAGGTTAAGCCCTCTTGCAAGCGTGAGTCTAATGGCTGAGGGACAATTAAAACTCTTCAATAAATTTAGAGTTTCCAATAGCTTCTGCCAATATATTTTAGATCGAGGTCTGCATATCTCTTGATATCGCTCAGATCTTGATGCAGATAGTGAAATGTATAATTGAGTGGGTTCATCTGAAAGATTCCTTAATACATCTGGTCTCGTTCCGTTTGTAACTAAGAAAGTTGTCATCCCTAAACTATGAAATTCTGAAATTAGTTCACCTAGGTCAGGATATAGTGTGGGTTCCCCAGATAGGCTTATGGCTACATGTTTTGGTTTCAAAGCTTCTTGATAAACATCTGATTTGATCTTACCAGAGAGAACTTGACTCTTATAGCCGTTAAGGATTCTTTTCTGACTAGCTATTGCGAGATCTACTATTTTTGAGGGTGTATCCCAAATTTCTGAAGTAGACTCATCCCATGATAGATTTGACTCCCCTTTCTGGATCCTCCAACAGTGAAGACAACTTTGAGTGCACCAAATTGTGGAAGGAGTAAATTGAATGCATCTATGTGATTTGATACCATAGAATTTTGATTTGTAACATGACCTCCCTTCAACGAGACCCATATGAAGCCAACGACATTTCTTAACAGCAGAGTGATTGCCAATAATTTGATATTTTTGTCTTTTAAGAACTCGAAGTAAATTAGAATCTATGTTAGAAGTTGAGTGAGAATCATCTTTATAGAGTTTATGTTCTAAACTAGACGTCTGCATTTCTTTGAGCCCTTTCTAGAAAATAATACATCAATAAAAAATTTTAAAAAAATTCTATTTGAGAGTGATAATCTCTGTTTTTGTTCCTTCTTTCGAAATTATCAGAAGATCAACGTCGCCTCCACTTGCAGCATCTCTTGCCAGCGCTGTCTTTATGGCTCTTCTGATCAGATCTTTTGCCTCTTCTAGACTCATGTTATCTTTGTACTCGTCTTCCAAAACTCCCATGGATATCTCTGTCCCACTTCCAACCGAAGCATATTTATCAGGTAATACAGATCCAAGCAAATCCAGAACGTATATACTTGGTCCATCCTGATCGATTCCTCCGATAATAGTCTGTGTAATATATGGCATGAAGCGCCTCTGAAATAGTAGGCTTCCCACCATTTTGGCAGTGGCTTTAACAGAGATAGGACGATCATTCTCGTATGTGTATATACTGGCATATGCCGAAGCTTCTTTCGCTAAGATTTGCATATCCGAAACTAAACCTGCACATGCAGCGCCTATCGTGTCAGTGATCTTGAAGACCTTTCTGGCCGATTTGCTCATAATAAAATGACCATATGCCACTCTTCTTTCGGAAGCTAAAAGTACACCATCACGATAGACTATTCCAACAGTTGTGGCACCTGGAATGTAAGGCATCATTTGAGACATAAACTTCACCAATCCAGAATGCATTCCATCTTATTAAGTCGCTCATTTAAGTTTGATGTCGAATGTATCAGAATGGAGCAAACGCCATGATTCCATTAAAGAACATTTTTAGCAAGATATTTTGGGATAAAAGAGCAAATATTGAAGATTTTGAGATAACTTACATACACCGTGGAGCCCCAAAGGATCAAAAGACAATAGCGGCATCACTTATCACACAAGTAGGCAAGTCATGGTTTATATACAAAGATCAAAGTAATGAAAATCAAATACCTATGCATAGAATAATTACTATCAAGAACATTAAGACAGGCGATTTTCTTTGGACAAAGAAGACCATCACTAAAGATAGTTAGAAAATATTCTTGTTAGAAACACCGATACCGTTACAGGTTATATGAGATGGCTCACCAATTCGGCCTTCAATGTGAAAAGTGGTTCCAAGAAGCTTCTTGCATAATTCAATGCAAGTTAGAGCGTGAAGAGTAAGTTCTGTAACCTTTATTTCTGATTTGCCACCAGCCAAGGCAGCATAGATAATCAGCTGATCACTTAAAAATCGATCAACAGGGGCGGATTGCTCGAGACTATGTAACATATGAGATGCTGCTTCCTCTCCTACCTTTTCAGCTGGTTTCCCAAGCTTTCCCAACGCATCACTTCCCAATATTCCTCCTGACGAGAGCGATGAGAAGAGGATAATTCCGCAGCCTGGATCAATTGAACATTTCATATCACGTTCGCTTAGTGATTCTGTGATTATCCTTGCATCATAACCTTCCTGTGCAAGAAGTTTCTGAGCTGATTTGGCCATCCGTTCAGAGATATGAGAAGGTAGACGACAACTATACGCGAGTCCCCATAATTTGACTGGAGTTCCCATTTCTGTCAAGATTAAAGGTTTTAGTTTCTCTATTGGATTGCAGGACGCAATTATTTGACCCATTCCCCGTGGATAAAAACCTCTCTTTAAAAGATCAACAGATCCTTGATATCCCATTTTGCTTATTATTGGCATAACTACATTTTGGACATAGTCGATTGCTGGTGCTTTGGAATTATTTGTACCACCACTCAGCTCAAGCGAAACGGGTTCAGGAGAGAACGCCATAACGGGCATTAGAGCTTGAAGAACGAGACTAGTTGAACCTGCAGTTTCAATATCAATTGTAAGGTTTCCACCAACTGATACTTTGGGTGTGAATTTTATTTGCTTAGACCCTAAAGTCAGCCCTTCAATTTCTGCTGAGGTTAGCCTACCTATCGCCTTAACCGCATTTAGATGTTGAGCTCGTAATCCTGGAGGTGTTCTATTTGCCCTGATATTTGTTATCGTTAAAGGATTCTTCATAATCGCTGATATTGCGGTTGAGATCCGAAGCAGTTGTCCACCTCCTTCAAGCATGTCTCCTTTGATCTCAACCATGAATGACTCACCACCGAATTTTTGGATGAGTTTACTGATAAAGTCTTTCTAGCACTTGAACATCATGATACATGATTTCCTTGATAACGATATCAGTAAAAAAGTTTGAGAAAATATGGTTTGGTGTTGCAATCCGAGTTGGAGGTGAGATTATCAAAATAAGCTTTTCAAAAAGTAGAAAAGATGTCTTGAATGAAATAATAAAAAGTGTGCCTCAAAATTGGCAAATAAAAAACAACGATTCTGAAGTCCAGACTGCATTAGCGTCAATAAATAAACTATTTCATGGAGAAAACAATAATAATCAACTAAAGATAGACTTGAATCAGGCAACAAAATTTCAAAGAACAGTATATTTTCTTTTAAGAGAAATCCCAAGAGGGAAAGTCTCTACATACTCTATAATCGCAAAGGCGGTCGGACATCGTGGAGCTTATCGAGCGGTTGGAAATGTCATGGCTTCAAACCCTTTCCCTCTTTTGATTCCTTGCCACAGAATTATCAATTCGAATTTAAGGATTGGCAATTACTCTATTCCGGGTTTAAATGAGATGGAATCAAGTAAACTCAAACTTCAAGTCCTTCAAAATGAGGGAGTAAAAATTAAAGAAAATAAAGTTGTTTATGAACATATCTATTTTCCTAAAAACAAACGAAACAATAAGTGACTCAACAGTTCATATATCACTCTGATAACGATAGTACCATATAGAAGGAATCGCTTTGACTGTTGTTGGACTTTATGTAGGACGTTTTCAACCATTTCATCTAGGACACCTTGAAGTTGTAAAATTGATTCTTAGGAAAGTTGACGAACTCATAATAGTTGTAGGAAGCGCCCAATATAGTCATGCAAAGAGTAACCCATTTACCGTTGGAGAACGTATCAAAATGATACGTGAATCCCTAAAAGAAACTAAGATAAATCTAGACAGAGTCCAGATAACCCCAATTACAGATGTAAACGTTCATGGGATTTGGGTGCATCACATCTCATTATATGTCGGAAAAATCGATACAGTATTCTCCAATGATCCTCTGACATCCCAGCTTTTCAATGAGGCAGGCTTCAGAGTGGAATCAATACCATTTTTTAAACGTGAAATCTACTCAGCAACTGAGATAAGGAATAGAATACTGACAGATCACAATTGGAGAGAACTTGTGCCCAAGAGTGTCAGCAATATTATCGATTCTATTAAAGGAGTTGAAAGAATGATGACACTGCTTCATACGGACAATCCAACAATTTGAACCAGGAGTTTATCCCCAGTTTTTAAATCAATATGATCTGAAGCGTTTCCTTGGTTAATGGATAATTCCAAATAACCGTGTCCACCTATCGTCGCCAATAGTTGACCTGAAGCAACATCCGAGTATGTTTTACAAAAATCTATTTCTTTTGTAATTGCTTTGACTTTTATCTTCATTTTACGACCAAAGTCTATCTTGTATCTTTGAAGAATCCCTTGACTAATATTGGTAACAATATTACCAAAATAATCTATATGCAAAGCTATTGCATCAATCTGGTTTGATCGGATTTTCGGTTTAATAATCATAGGCTTAACATAGTCTGAAATTTGTGATGCAATATCTGAGGGATTATTACCACTAGCAATATCCCCAACCGCAACAGCGAAAATATCTCTTCCATGAAATGTCGAGGAGATTTTATTTGCAGGATAACGAGATTCATCGAGTTCGTATGCATTAACTATTCCCTCTTTCTCAGCTGCTAAAGCTAATAATCCGTTATCCGGTCCAACGAATTTGCTCCTCTCTGTCTCTAGTAAAAGTGACCTCCTTGAACCTCCTACTCCTGGATCGACTACTGCAAGGTAGATTGTCCCCGATGGAAAATATGGAGTTACCGAAGCAAGTACAAACATACCCTGGCCGATATTATGTCTTTCAATTTCATGACTAATATCGATAATTGTTGTTGAAGGAGATCTTGATAATATGACAGCCTTCATTTGGGCAACATAAGAATCACGAAGACCGAAATCTGATAATATTCCTACTAACCTGATAGGAACTTCCCCCTTAAGCGTACTCTATACCATCTCACTTATGAGAAGCATACAAGTAACCATTTCTAAACCGTGAGGTCGTTGAAGGTTTTAGCATTAACGGACATACATAGAAGCCAAAACGCAGCTAGGGAAGCGGCCAACAAAATTGCGGAAGAACATCCAGATGCAATTTTGATCGCCGGCGATATCTCCCACGGTAGTCTCAACGAAGCCGTCAATCTTTTACAGGTATTGAATAGCTCTCAAAAGGATGTGTTTTTCGTCCCAGGAAACATGGACTCCCCAGAACTAATGAACTGGAATGAAAGAAATATCAAGAATCTCCATGGAAGATGTGAGAGCCTTGACAATTATTCTCTAATCGGTGTGGGCGGTTCCGTTTATACTCCATTCAATACTCATTTGGAATTTGCGGAAAATGAGATTACAAAGATACTTAGTCAAGCTTTTTCAAAATGTGCAAAGAAAAAAAATATGATCTTGATCTCACATTGCCCTCCAAAAGACACAAAACTCGATAGAACGGCCATTGGAATCCATGCTGGAAGTATATCTGTTCGACAGTTTATTGAATCAAAAAAACCAGTGTTAGTAGTAACTGGACACATTCATGAGGCGAGAGGAATTGACAAAATAGGTGAAACAATTATCGTTAACCCAGGTCCAGCTCACATGGGTAGATATGCCATAATTGAATTTGACGAAAAGATTCATGTAAAGTTAAAATGAATCAATCTAGCGCGCGCTGTTACTCTGAAAGCAATGACGGATGGACCCAATATGTCTCTATAATTCTAGGTAAATTGTTTGGCTTGAATGTTTTCCAATTTACTTTCTCAGCAATGGTCCGGTTCATTTTCATTTTAATAACCATACCAATAGCATTCTCGTTCGGATTTCTTTGTGGAATAACAGCCACTATTTCAACCTCATCAATATCCTTTTGTTTTTTAAAAACTACTTCGAACATCTCAGATGCCTTTTTATGAATTTCATGTCTCGTCTTTCGCCGATTAACCTTCATAACCGCATCGAACTCAATTCTCAAGCTGTATCTTCCAGTCTCATGACCTTCTCTATCGTAAAGTTGATCTAAGGGATGGATTCTGACCATATCACTATTTTCAGTCGTAATACGCACCATCCATCTGAGTCTTGTTTCGAATCTTTCGAATTGTTTAATTTAATTCTGATTTCTTTTGAAAAAGTTATGTTCTTTCTTCCAATATCAATTACATATTATATCTATCAGTATACTTCACGAAGGCTGTAAGAGGGCTATAATTAATTATTAACTATTGCATTAGCGGTAATATATACTGAAAAAATCAAATTAGAGTAGCATTTGGTCATGAAAACGAGTATCCAACATGATAGCGAAGGGACAAACCCTCTGATAAGATATGAACGAATAGATACAAGACTTTATCAGGAGACCATAGCTGCTAAAGCTCGACTTAGAAACACACTTGTTGTTCTTCCGACAGCTCTCGGAAAGACTGTTATAACAGCACTCGTTGCCGCACATTTTCTATTCAATCAAAAACAGACCCGCATTCTAATGATGGCCCCTACTAGACCTTTGGTACTTCAACATCATCAATCCTTCCTTGAAATCCTAAAGATACCTAACGATGAGGCTATTGTTCTTACAGGCAAGATAGCGAATAGAAATCGAGAGGCAATCTGGAGGGGTAAAAACCGCCTCTTCTTCGCAACACCTCAAGTTGTGAAAAATGATCTTATCCGAAAATACATAGACTTGAGACAGTTCAGCCTACTTGTCTTTGATGAATGCCACAGGGCTACAAGAGATTATGCATACACCTATGTTGCGAAAAAGTATATGGAGAGAGCCCCATGGCCGATAATATTAGGAACCACTGCTAGCCCTGGAGCTGAAAGAAAACGTGCCGAAGAGGTATGTAGAGCTCTCTTCATAGAGCAAATAGAATATAGAACTGAAGAAGATGTTGATGTTGTACCATATATAAATCCAGTACAGACAGAATGGAAATTTGTTGAATTACCTGAAGAATATTTGAAAATAAAGTATGATCTTAGAGAACTTATAAACGAAAGACTCAGCTGGCTTCGTAGACTAGGTTACTTGCAAAAAAATATAGACTACACAACAAGACGAGATTTATTAGAGGTAGGAGAATTTCTGAGAAGCAAAATTTCTCGAAGCTCTGAAACAAGTAAAGGCCCAATATTTAGTGCGATAGTAGCACAATCAGCCTCCCTAACACTGTTCCATGCTCTCGAGCTTCTCGAAACACAAGGGATCAATATTCTAGCACATTTTATAGATAAGATAGAATCAACAAACAACTCAAAGAGAAGTTATCGAACAATCGTCAAGCACCACAAATTTCAGACACTGAGAAAAAACATAGATGAGTCGAAAGATATCCATCACCCCAAAATAGACTTACTATTAGACGAGATTAAGCAGCAATTTATCCGCAAACCAGCTTCTCGAATCATAGTTTTTACGCAATACAGAGACACTGCAAAAGATCTAGTTCGAGTATTAAATGAAAGTCTTGAAGTGAGAGTTGAAAGATTTGTTGGACAAGCAACCAAGGATAAAGACATTGGGTTAAGTCAGGATGAGCAAACAGAAATTCTTAGAGATTTTGATTCTGGAGAAATTAAAATCCTTGTTGCAACCTGCGTCGCTGAAGAAGGTTTAGACATACCTAGCGTGGAGCTTGTAATTTTCTACGAACCTGTCCCAAGCGAGATTCGTCATATCCAAAGAAAAGGACGGACAGGAAGAAAAGCAGCAGGTAGAGCGATCATCTTAGCAGCAAAAGACACTTTCGATATTGCATATGTTTATGCAAGCAAGAAGAGAGTCGAAAAAATGCATAAAATCACACGCCTTCTCAATCAAGATCTAAAACCATTGATCCGATTAGGGCCAAAGCCTGAAGAGATGCCACTTACTAACGGCGAATTGAAAACATTCGAAATGAAAGCTGAGGAACGCGATCATGGTAATACAGTCGAACCAATACCAAAGAATGAAGGTAAAAGATTCCTAGCCGAGGTTAATAGGGCATCAAGAAGTATATTATCTGAAACTATGAAAATTGGACATAAAGGAGCCAATATCGAAAGCATAACAAATAATCTTACTTTAGATGGTATATCACCAAATGCTGTCATGGCCGCGATAAACAAACTTGAGGATTCAGGCCATATAATGAGACTCGGCTGGGACCGTGTCGCCTCAATAAAGGTTGCCTCAAGACAAGATCATTCTCAGAGTAGAAATGAAAAAGATGTTTTTAAGATAATAGTTGAGACAGTCTACCCCGGAAAAGTCATCGCATGGATAAATGACCGTTGGAGAGCCAGAATCCTGCCAGAGGACTTTGAAGGATCACCAACTCTCCTAAAAAAAGATTCAACATTTATAGCACGTGGCACTCTATACCGAGATAACGGCATCCTCTGCTTTAGAGTTACAGAAATACTAGGATTAACTTGACTAATTGACTGAAACTAGCATTAATAAGCTGGCAAGATCGCCTTAATATGATATCTTTGGGTGTACGAGATGCCAATGAAAAAAGGTGATTTTGCACTAATAGATTTCACAACTAAGATAAAGGAAAATAGTGAGATCATAGAAACAACCTTAGAAAAGGTAGCAAAAGAAGCGAAAATACATCAAAGTGAAAACATTTACGAGCCCATGTTCATCGTTGTCGGCGAAAAAGAAGTCCCAGAAGGACTGGATGAAGCTCTACTGAATCTTGAACCAGATAAGGAGATAACAGTTGAGGTCACTCCCGAAAAAGGGTATGGTCAACGAGACTCATCTAAAATGCGACTAATACCTATGAAGCGTTTTAGAAATGAACAGATCAACCCAGTTCCAGGCGCCCGAGTACAAATAGATGGAAGATCTGCACTTGTAAGATCTGTAGGTGCTGGAAGAGTTCAAGTTGATTTTAACCATCCCTTGGCTGGCAAGATACTGATCTACGACGTGAAACTTCAAAGGATTATTGAAACAAATGATGAAAAGATCAAAGCAATTCTGCATAGAAGATTACCGATGATTGCGGCTGACAAATTTAAAATCAATTTAACTCAGAACGAGTGTACAATGGAGCTCCCAGAGGATGCTTTATTCATTGAAGGACTACAACTCGCAAAAAAGGCAATATCAAACGATATACAGAAATTCTTGCCTGAAACAAGCACAATATCTTTCCTAGAGATATTTAGGAAACCTCATCCTGCATCTGAAGAGAAACCAAAAGAAGCTGAAACCCCAAAGGACACGACAAAGACCCCTTAACTTTATCCACCTTGCATCTATCACCTTTAGTTAGACCTGAAGGGAAACATCTATTCCAATGATCACAATCCCACTTATCGCATTCATGTTTCTCATACTTTATTAACGCGCCACTAATTGCGGTTTTAGAAAATATTGCTGCATCAATAAGCGGTTCACTTACCTCAACAACAACAGCTTCCTCAGAATGGAGAATACAAGGAAAACTCTTATCAGAAATCTTCACAATCTCATATAGCCTACCAGGCTTCAAATTTCCTACACAAACTTTTTTAACACTGCAACCTGAGCAGAGTCCTGCTTCACCTTCAAACAGAAATCTAAACCCCTTTCGCGCTTGCTTTTTCCCAATCAATGTAACTTTTTGCAACATGTTTCAACTTCCACGAAAGATTTTTAAGTTGTTGAGGTTTGTGAGATAACAATCGCCAAGGCATCTTGAGCGATTCTTCTGAGACTACCTTGAAATTTATTGAGGGCATTCATATATGTATCCCGTATCAAAAGAACTTAATGAAAAGATTGCAAAAGGAACTACTACGATAGGAGTTGCCTGCAAAGACGGTGTCGTCTTAGCAACCGATACTAGAGCAACAATGGGTTATTTCGTTGCACATAAAAATGCAAAAAAGGTTTACCCAATTGCAGATCATATCGCTATGACTATTGCAGGTTCAGTTGCCGATGCTCAAGCCATGGTAGACATTTTGAAAGCAAACTCAAGGATCTATAATTTACAGAATGGAGTAGTTATGCCTGTCAGAGCTGCCTCGAGACTAGTTGCAAACATACTCTTCTCTTCAAGATTAATGCCATTCATATTACAAGCTCTAATAGGCGGTGTTGACAACACAGGGCCCAAAATCTTTGCACTTGATCCCTTAGGAAGCCTCACTGAAGAGACATGTGTTTCTACAGGCTCTGGTTCGCCCATCGCATATGGTGTCCTTGAAGCCCAATTCAAAGAAGGAATGTCTATAAAAGAGACCATTCCAATAGTATTGAGAGCCATAACTTCTGCTATGAAAAGAGATGCTGCTAGCGGAGATAACTTCGATATCGCTATAATTACGAAAGACGGTTACAGAGAACTAAGTGAAGAAGAGAAGAAAACACTCGTTTCTAAAAACTGAAGATAATCTACGGTATCTACCATCAGAGTGAATCTAAGTGCCAAAGATCCTCAATAGTAACAATCCTAAAATTAGTAACCATTCGAAAATTATGTCGGTCATATTGGAGAATATGCCAAAAGAGGCGGAAGTTACCAGAATAGAATTTGAGGGCCCGAGACTTGCCATATATGTTAAGAATTTGAATCTTCTCGTCGAACAGAGTCATCTAGTAACCGATATAGTTAACCTCATACACAAACGCATAGTAATCCGTTCGGATCCCTCCATCAGAAAGGCTGAGAAGAAAGCTGAAGAGATTATTACAAAATTCATGCCTACAGACGCTGCTATTACATCAATAAATTTCGATCCTAGTCTAGGCGAAGTAATAATAGAAGCAAAGAAACCTGGTCTAGCTATTGGAAAAGACGGACTTATACTACAAGAGGTAACAAAAGCCACAGGATGGCGGCCTCGAGTTCTGAGAGCCCAACCACTTCCATCAAAAATTATCGCAACAATGAGACATATGACATACACCGAGAGTGAAGAGAGAAGCCGAATCCTTCGCGAAGTTGGTGAGAGAATATTTAGACCAACTCTGAGTAAAGTGAATAACATTAGAATCACTCCACTAGGAGGTTCACGCGAGGTTGGACGCTCATGCATAATGATTGAAGCTAATGAAAGCACAGTACTCTTGGATTGTGGAATAAATCCAGGATCACAGGATCCTAACCGTGCCTATCCAAGACTAGACTTGGACGAGTTTAATATCGAGAAGCTTGATGCTGTGATAATTTCTCATTCACATCTAGATCACTGCGGATTGGTGCCATTCCTTTATAAATATGGATTTGATGGACCAGTCTATTGTTCGGAACCAACTTCCGTATTAATGACCCTCCTGCAACTCGACTATCTAGATGTGGCCAGTAGAGAAGGAGGATACGCCCCATTTGATCAGAAGAATGTACGCGAGGTCGTTATGCATACAATACCACTAAAATATAACGTCGTCACAGACGTCGCTCCAGACATGAAATTGACTCTTCATAATGCAGGTCATATTTTGGGCTCGTCAATGATCCATCTTCACATTGGAGAAGGACTCCATAATATTGTATATACAAGTGATTACAAGTTTGGAAGAACTATGCTTCTTGAGCCGGCCTCGTTAATCTTCCCTCGTGTAGAGACTCTAATAACTGAATGCACTTATGGCGGACCGAAGGATTTGATGCCAAATCGAACGAATGCTGAGAGCAAATTAGTTACAACAGTAAATGAGGCGTTCAAGAGAGGTGGTAAGGTTTTGATACCTATGCCCGCTGTTGGTAGAGCTCAAGAGATAATGATGGTTCTTGATAATCACATGAAGAATGGGACTCTGATGGAAGCCCCAATCTACATAGATGGAATGATATCTGAAGCAACAGCAATCCACACAGCATTTCCAGAGTATCTATCAAGAGAGATTAGGGATAAGATACTCCATCAAGATGTTAATCCATTCCAATCAGACTATTTCGTAAATGTGAATCATCCTAGTGAACGTGAAGAGATTGTTGGCGGAGGCCCCTCAGTCATACTTGCAACTTCAGGTATGCTTGAAGGCGGTCCTGCAGTACAGTATCTTAGACAAATTGGCACAGATGAGAGGAATACTCTAATCTTTGTCAGTTATCAGATCGATGGAACCTTAGGCAGCCGAATAAGAAACGGTATTAGAGACATAACACTCTTTGGACCAAATGGCAAAGCTGAGGCAGTTAAGCTCAAAATTAATACTGAGGCCCTTGAAGGATTCTCAGGACACTCGGATAGAAATCAAATAATAGAATTTGTTAGAAAAATATCTTCCAGACCTTCAAAAGTCATAACGAATCACGGAGAACAGAGAAAATGCGATCATATCGCAGGAGGAATCTCAGCGTTATTTAAAATCGAGACAATCGCACCAGAAAATCTAGAAACCATCAGAGTAAGATAGTCGGATCCAAAAATTACCCGCTTGAAATAATTCTGATTGAAGAAAATTTTCCTACTAAAATTTAACATTAAATACTAAATCCCTTTAGAAACCTCATATATGTTATCTCCAACATAATGAAGAGTTCTAATTATTTTTCCTTGATTCATCTTAATGATTTCATTAGAATTGAATAGCGCCTCACCAATTGCAATGCCTTTTCCATATTTTTCGTCAACAATCAAAACTAAACCACCTTTAGAGAATTCATCCGCTACTTTCTGTACACCTGGAGCCATCACATCCGCACCATTACAAAGATGTGGAACTGCTCCCATATCAACTATGATCTTTGGAGCTGATGAAATATATCGCTCAAAAAAAAGAGTTGGAATCAATTTATCTTCAGATCTGAAAAGGAGCGGCTTACCCTCAAATAAATAAAGATTCCCAACGTCGGTAACAATGATTTCGATTCGCGTCCTTTTCTCATCAAATCCCAATTCATTCTTGAACTTGTCGATCTCCGGAAAAATCTTCTTGATTTCACTTTTTTTTAGCATCCGTCTAGGATAATTCAAATCATCACCGAGATCTAAAGACAATCCTTAAATGACGCATTCAAACCCTTAAAGATAGACTTTGGCAAGTGTGGAGAAATCATGTCCGAGATCGCCAATAAAATCTTCGAAGAGAGCCTCAACAAGGTAGTTCTTGTTCAGTTGAAAGGAGGCAGGACCGTAAGAGGGAAACTCTACAGTTATGATCAACATATGAATTTAGTACTGGAAGATACCGAAGACATTACTGAAGTTGACAAAGCGAAGAAACTGGGTACTCTTATTGTAAGAGGAGACAATGTTGTACTTATTAGCCCTCCGCCAGCACACTAAAGAAACAATAGCTAACTCGACGATAAGGAAATTATTTATTCAAAAAATGTATCTGGCACCTGTTGAGAGGATGAAATCATGGGAAAGGGAACTCCGTCACTAGGCCTGAAAGGCAGATCAAAATCACACATAGTGTGCCGTAGATGTGGCAGACACTCTTATAGTCTTTCTAATAGAAGATGCGGTGCATGTGGTTACAACTCATCAAAACGTATTAGAAGTTATTCATGGCAGAACAAGAAGCTTAATCGAACGAGATTAGTCTGAAAAGATAAGTGTGCACGTCAGATTAGACATTATCTGCAGAAGTATTGGTAAGTCCATACTACTGTTTGAATTACGTTACATAATGATAATGAAAGAATTCTAATTATTAAAAGTTCAAATATTTACTAGGATAGCCAGGTCAGTCAATGGGCCGGTCGTCTAGTCTGGATGCAGAATATGCAGGGCAATTTAGGATACCTGCCTGACACGCAGGTGGTCGAGGGTTCAAATCCCTCCCGGCCCACCATCTTATTCGATTTTCCTTCGTCACCGTGTGCATCTACCAGAATAGACAACATTCAAATTGGTGCTTTCCAATTACCAGACAAGAAAAGTTTATTTGTTAAGTGTGGAGAGTCGATACTTGTATAATTATGAGGTAAATAGAAATTGTCATATTTAACAGGTCAACCGATACTAATCCTTAAGGAGGGTGCCTCGAGGACAAGAGGCAAGGAAGCTAAACGGTCAAACATAACGGCGGCAAAGATAATCGCCGAAGTTGTCAAATCAACTCTGGGACCCAGAGGAATGGACAAAATGCTTGTTGATAGCTTAGGAGATGTCACCATTACTAATGATGGTGCAACAATCCTTGATGAAATCGATGTGCAGAATCCTGCTGCCAAGATGATGGTGGAGATTGCCAAAACACAAGATGATGAAGTTGGAGATGGAACAACAACAGCCGTTGTCCTTGCGGGTGAACTACTAAAAAACGCCGAGGAACTAATTGACAATAATATTCATGCAACAACGATAATTTCCGGATACAAGAAAGCAGCAGACGAGACTATGAGAATTCTTGACGAAATTTCGAAGCCGGTAGACCTCGATGATAAGGTAACACTCAAGAAAGCAGCTATGACGGCTTTACATAGCAAGAACATCGGAGGGGCGCGAGAACTTTTTGCAGAGATTGCTGTTGATTCCATGAAACAGGTCACAGAACAGAGAGGCGAGAGATTAATGGCAGACGTAGACAATGTTCAATTGGTAAAAAAGATTGGAAAGAGCATCCTTGACACGAAACTCATCAAAGGCATAATAATTGATAAAGAGATAGTGCATCCTGGGATGCCCAAGAGCATAAAGAGCCCCAAAATAGCGTTACTCAACGTGGCACTTGAGGTTGAGAAAACAGAATTTAGTGCAGAGATTAGAATAAGCGACCCTGAACAGATGCAAGCGTTCCTAGATGAAGAGACAAACATTCTCAAAGAAATGGTTGATAAAGTGAAATCTTCTGGCGCAAACGTACTCCTCTGCCAGAAAGGAATAGACGACGTCGCCCAACACTTCCTAGCCAAAGAAGGCATAGTAGCTGTAAGAAGAATAAAAGAATCAGACATGGAGAAGCTAGCTAGAGCAACTGGCGGAAAAATAGTCACAAACATGGAAGGACTATCCAAGAAAGAGCTTGGCGAGGCAGGACTTATGGAAGAGAGGAGAATGGGTGAAGATAAAATGGTATTTATTGAGGAATGCAAGAATCCACGTTCAGTTAGCATACTGATAAGAGCAGGACTTGAGAGATCTGTTGACGAAGCTGAACGAGCTCTAAATGATGCACTCTTTGTCGTCAGCGACATAGTCAGTAAGAATAAGATTGTAGCTGGAGGCGGTGCGACGGAAGTCGAAGTCGCCAAGAGAATTAAAGAATATGCTCCCAAGATTGGAGGCAGAGAACAAATGGCAATTGAGAAGTTTGCTGACGCGCTTGAATCAATACCCAAATATTTAGCTGAGAACGCAGGACTCGACCCTATCGACATAATGGTTGCACTAAAGGCAGCACACGCCGAATCCACTGGTCAGACTACTGGCGTAGACGTATATTCGGGAAAGACCAAAGACATGTTGAAAGAAGGAATTATCGAGCCGATCAGAGTCAAAGAACATGCTATAAGATCTGCTGTGGAGTCAGCCTCAATGATACTAAGAATAGATGATGTAATAGCAGCATCAAAGAGCGCAGCCCCACCACCAGGTGGTGGCATGGGCGGAATGCCACCCGGCATGGGCGGAATGCCACCCGGCATGGGCGGAATGATGTAATAAGAGGTGAAAATAAATGACTGAAGCGATAGCAGCAAGAATTGGTGGACAATCAGTTTTAATATTGAGGGAAGGAACAGACAGGAGTGTAGGTAGAGAAGCTCTACATTCCAACATTCAGGCAGCACGAGCGGTTGCTGAAGCAGTCAAATCTGCACTAGGACCAAAAGGCATGGATAAGATGCTTGTCGCCAGTTTTGGAGATGTCACAATAACAAATGATGGCGCGACAATTCTAAAAGAGATGGATGTACAGAATCCAGCTGCCAAAATGATGGTAGATGTTGCCAAAACACAAGACCAAGAAGTTGGAGACGGTACCACAACAGCGGTAGTGCTTGCGGCGGAATTATTGACTAAAGCCGAGGAACTAATAGAGAAGGATGTTCATCCAACAATTATAGTTGATGGCTACAGACAAGCAACTGAAAGAGCTCTAGAGATCTTGGATGAGATCGCCATAAAAGTCGAGCCAAATGATAAAAAAGCTCTTCGAGATGTAGCAGTTACATCTCAAGCCAGTAAATTATTGTCAGAGAATGCCGAGTACATAGCCAATATTGCGATCGATGCAATCCTCCAAGTTGCGGAACAAACTCCTGAAGGATGGAAAGCTGATGTTGAAGCCATCAAAGTCGAGAAAAAAGCTGGCGGCTCTTTAGCAGATACAAAACTGATCAACGGATTAGTGATAGACAAGGAAGTCGTACACTCTGGAATGCCGAAAAGCATTAAGAATCCAAAAATAGCACTGGTGAATTCTGCTCTTGAAGTAGAGAAGACCGAATTTGATGCAAAAATCAACATCCAGAGACCTGAACAGATGAAAGCCTTTCTTGATGAGGAAGAGAAAATCCTCAGAAAGATGGCTGATAAAGTGAAATCTTCTGGCGCAAACGTACTCCTCTGCCAGAAAGGAATAGACGACGTCGCCCAACACTTCCTAGCTAAAGAAGAAATTGCAGCGATAAGGAGAGTCAGTGAGAAGGACATAGAGAAACTATCAAAGGCGACGGGCGGTAAGATTGTGACAAATATTGATGACCTCAAATCCGAAGATCTTGGAAAAGCAGACCTTTTCGAAGAGAGAAAGATCTCAGACGATAAAATGACATTCATTGAAGGATGCAAGAATCCTAAAGCAGTGGCAATACTCATAAGAGGGGGAACGGAGCGAATCGTCAATGAGGCCGAGCGTTCAATTCATGATGCACTCTGTGTTGTCAGAGACGTTATACGCGAGCCCAGAATAGTAGCGGGTGGAGGAGCACCAGAACTTGAAGTTGCTTCCAAACTTAGAAGATTTGCTGAGAAACTTACAGGAAAGGAACAGCTAGCTGTAATATGCTACGCTGAAGCTTTGGAAGTCATACCAATGACTTTAGCCGAGAATGCTGGTCTTGATCCTATAGACATTCTTGTTGAGCTTAGAGCAATGCATGAGAAAGGTGAGAAGTGGGCTGGTGTAGATGTTAATAAGGAAAAAGCCATGGACATGACAAAATCAAATGTATATGAGCCCCTTGCCGTCAAATCGCAGGTTGTGAAAACAGCTAGCGAAGCAGGTTCAATGATATTGAGAATCGACGACGTGATATCTGCTTCCAAACCTAAAGATACGCCTCCTGGACCGCCAGGTGGAGACTCCTCGGAATTTGACTAAACATTAAATGCTGCACCATTTAGTTGGTGTAGCTTCAAATCTTTTTTTTAATTGAATTCCAGAATTCATATGTTAAATTCTGATTTATTGCAATATTTATGAACAATATTGCTGATTAGGAAATTATATGAATCAATGTTTAAATGGTCCCTTGCATAAAATGTTATAATAATCTACCTTCGGTGAGGTAATTGAGGTTCTCATTAGTACTAATTATCAGTATATTGTGTATACTTTCATCTTCATGTTTAGATTTGGAATCAATACGAGATGTGGAAGCCTATACTGATTACTATGTGCCTGTTTACTATCCCTACTCTACTTATTCAAGTCGCTATAATTATTTTGTAACTATATCAACATCAGACATACCATCAGATCGCTCAACTTCTATTCAGATTAATGGGAATGATGAAGGAACTATTCAGGGAGGATCCTCACGAGAATTCGAAGTTAGAAGTACAGAATCACATATCTTCCAAGTTCAAGAATATGTATCTGGAGCCGATGGAGTCAGATATGTTTGCCGTGAAAATTCTTGGACTTTTGAGAAAACTCAGACAAGTTATTACCCTTACAATTATCCATATTATTACCCATACTATTACTATACTGCGCCACATTACTATACAAATAATTCATACTATCCGGAAGTCCATACTTACTATTACTATCCTGGAGCGTATTACTACCCATATTATTATCCAAGTTCAACAAGAGCTAAACTTGAAGCTTCACATACTTTCTCATATGAACCTGAATACATGTTGACGGTTGATAACGCATATGGTCAGTCAATCGACAAGGCAGGTTGGTGGCAAAAGAGTGTGGTAGTTACATTATCAACATCAGAGAGAATAGAGCAATCTGATCAGGAAAGAAAAGTGTTCAAGGCATGGAACATTGATGGCACTGAGATGGTGAGCAATACAATAACGTTGACTATGAATAAGCCTTACAAAGCCAGATCAATATACCAATCAGAATACTACATCCAAGTAAACTCAGAGCTGGGTCATCCCCAGGGATCTGGCTGGTATCGAGAAGATTCCATGGCAACCATATCCGTCGACCCTGAAGTAGCTATGGCCGGTTTTTGGGGTTCAATAGGAGCCAAGAATGTTTTTGATAGATGGGATGGAATGACAAGTGGAGACCAATTCAGTCCTACGACTGAGATCGTGATAGAGAACCCGATGGTTTTAACAGCAATGTGGCGTTCAGATTATTCAATGGCATATATAACCTTGGCAATAATATTGAGCGTAATATTGATCTTAATCATCGTTGGAATCATAGTCTCAATGCGAGGGCTTCCAGAATTTCAAAGAAGAGCTCCGTCCTCCGCTCTTGACAATCTAAATATTAGATATAGTCAAGGTGAGATTACCAGAGAAGAATATTTTAAGATGAAAAAAGACATTCAAAAATCCTAAATCATTCCTCTTTTCTATTAAACAAGTTCTTGAGATTATTCGACTCTCTTAACTACCCATTCTAATTGGGATGCCTAATCTCCATGAGATTATTTATGAATAATCTTCTAACATGAATAAATAGATGAGATAATATTTTGGTCAAGTTGCAATTCTAAGCTCTCATAAATATTTCGAACAGGGAAAGATACGATTTTAATCTTATCAAATGTTTTTTGATTCTATTTTGTGATATTAACAACTGAAGTTCCAAGTGTTCTAATTATAGGCAGACCGATAATCAGTGACAATATAACAATTATAACACGTTCAATCGGGTAGACCCAGAATATCCCCCACCAAATTGTATTGGCAGCTTCTGCACTGAGTGTTGGTAGGATGATTGAACTAAAAAGTAAATTGCCCATTAGATGTTGAGACAAGGTTCCTATCAAAGATAATAATAAGAAACCTATGGCCGACATTTTAATTGACTTTTCATTGATAAGCCTTGAAATATGTGTACCAACGGGCGATACCAAAATAATCAATCCTATGACATGCATCCATACAAAAGGAAATGTAAAACTATCTTCGCCAAAGTTTAAACCAACTTGGATCATTCTCGGTGCATAGGGGTGAAAAAAGAATAGCGCTAAGAGAACCAAGTATATAATTATAGAATATTTCCTTTTTCCTCGCATAATAAATCCAACAACTATACTATTTATCGCCGCTGGCATGAAATCGAGACCGAGAAATACAGGCGGTCTACCTGCAAAATATCCTATAAAAGTCCCAAGCATAATCGATAATGGGCCGAGGTAAGGTCCCAATAAAATTCCATAGAGAGATGCTATAACATCTGCGACTGAGAAGTAAGCACCTGGCACACCCACAAGAGGAAAAGTTGGAATAATTCTGAGGATAGCGTATACAGCTGCAAGTGAGGCTACTAGCATTATGCCATTAGATCTACTGAAACTTCTGGAGTCCATTGAATTCCGATATTCTGATCATAATACTTGATAAATCTTATTAAACTCTAATAGAATTGAAGTCAGTTTGTTCCAAAAAAGAGTTCTTGATCTTGAACATAACTCTTGCCAGTCAAAATTGCGATTTTGGCTTTCTCAAGTTCTCTTCCCAAATAATATGCATGTTCTAACCTAGATATCAAACTGCGATTAACGGCCTCCCCGATTAATAGATCAGGTTCTTTTGATTTGAATATTAGATCTGGTTTAATCTTACCATAATCGTAATGAGCCATTACAATCTCATTCTTATCACGGTCTATCATAATCCTATACGATCCTCTCTGATCATGAGCGGGATCTAAATTTCCTTTAGCAGATAACTTTTTTATTTTCTCTGTAATTGTGGACATTTCTTCTTTCCAATTTTTATCTTTCATGATTAGAAGATCGATTCCCAAATCCTTTGGCGGGCTTTTCCTGTTTCTAGCTAGCGTGATCATCTTAACCGCTTTAACAACTTCAGAAACCGAGTTCTTGGTTTTAACACTCCCTTCCGTCGTGAGTAAAATATTCGCTCCAACCTCAGCAGCAATTCCTGTTAAAAGCAGATTTGCTCCAATTGAGTCGCCATCAATTAATTCTGTTACGTTCCCAGCACCGAAAAGCACTGGCGTATTTGTATTCATTTCTCTAAATCTGAGATATGCTTGAATTGATTTACATAAATCAGGAGAAAAAATTGGCGATAAAACAGGATCAGCAATAATACTCATGTATCCCAAAGATCTTGCTCGGTGTATATTCTCATTTAATTGACTAATTCTTTTTTCAATATTTTCCTCTAAAACATGCGCTCTACCTGACGCGGTCACAACTACCGGACTTTCTACTGTGAATTCGGCCACTTCAGACATGTTTTCAGCATCTATACTTAGTATTAGATCAGCACCTGCTTTTATAGCGCAGATTATCTCTTCTGGATCTTGAGTGTCTATGCTAACTATTTTCTTTGTGCATTTCTTTACCGCTTTAACAGCTCTTGATGAATCCTCAGGATGGCCCCCGCCAGCGACCATACCTACATCTATTATGTCAGCACCAGATGCATCATAGACACTTGCTCTCTTTTTGATTTCCTCTGTTGACATTATCGAAGCGTCAACGATCTCGGCGAGAACCCTCATAGGAAAGTGTGGACCTAAAAATAATCTCTTTTCACCTTTTCCTAAAACAAACAGATCCTCTCTTGGAATTGCTTTCTTACTTTCTTTTTCAATTCTATTTAGAGACCTTTCTACATCTTTTATTCCAGCTTTTCTGATTGATTCATCAGCAGGAAATATGGTTGAAAATCTTACCTTTTCTATTACTTTGAGTACATTCGGCAGATCGGCTGCATTCTTAGGTCCCTTCCAAGATTTTATTCCAACTCTTTTTTTTATAATTGAAGCGTCTCCTTTTATTAGACCTGGTATCAACACAAGATCAATTCCAGAAAGATCCTTATGCTCAAGCATTCGAGCTATGTATTGAGTCGACATTAGAGCTGCAACTGGAACTGGCAGGATACAGATCTCATGGTCAAACTCACTTCGACTAAGATGTTCTTTCACAATGTCTTTTGCTCTCATTCCCGTTACAACAAGCACTTTCAAGATCTAAACCTTCAGACATTAGATGAATTACTCGCAACAAGGATGATTATCCAACTCATCTAATGAAAAGATATATGAGCTCCCAAATTGTTTGGACCGGCACATAACACTTCTCCACCACCAGATTTAGTCAAGAGGTTTTTCAGCACGGGGATGACTCTTTCTACCTCATTATCTCGTTTAAATAAGCCATAAGCTGTAGGGCCAAACGAGCTTTGTCCAGCACCATATGCTCCTTTCTCCAATAATGTTTTGATGCACCTTGCTGTTACTGGATGCGTAAGATCTTTGGCTGCCTTTGCGAAACCAAGATTTTGAAGATCTGTTAAGCCAGAGCCAAAAATCTGAATATCCTTTTCCAATACGGAAGGAAGAAGTTTCATAAGTATAATACGACTAATTGCGGCAACTTCATCGGCAGGGATTGGACATAGTTTTCTGAAGATGTCCGTTTCTTTCTGTCCAAACATTCCCTTTTCTGTTTTTGGAGTTGCCAAAATGAAAATCCAATCTTCTGGAAAATTGTATCTAACAAGCACTTTTGCGGGTGGAGACCTCGAAGCATTTGAAGGTAGAAAGTCTTTTTTCTGGCAGTTATTGCCGAAACTGTGTCCTCCATCTAGAATAAATCCTCCTTTATCAAAAGTTGCTACACCTATGCCGGAAGTCCCTCCTCTACCCATGATTTGAGCTAATTCATAAGTAGACAAATTTAATCTGAGTAGTTTTGCTATTGAGGATGCTACTGCCAAGCTAAGCTGGGTTTCAGAACCAAATCCTATATGCGATGGAATCAAATTTTTAACATTTATTGAAATGTTTTCATCAGATTTAATATTTGATAAAAAGAATTTAGCAAGCGCCTTTACACGCGAAGATTCTTTTCCATAAACTTTTGGCTCATCACTAAGCCATGTTATGAGTTCGACATTTGGCTTCTCTATGCTAATCCCTAGACTTCCATCTACTCGACCGAGCTCACCATTCATGTCTATTAGGCAAAAGTGTAGTCTAGATGGTGTCTTAACGCATATTTTTTTCATTTTTCCATTTATTGATTCTATTTTGGATTTCGTTGATGATTTTTTCATAGTCCGAGTCTGGTGAGACTCTTTGAATCAATTCGTTATAATGATTTACCAGCTGAATCAGTTTGTTTGTCTTTTTTGTTTTACCTTTAGCTAAGAATTCCTTTATTCGAGTCGAATGTATTATAGCTTCAATAAGTGCATGGGCCCCTCGAGAATAGAGGTCCGACCTAGTTTTTTTCAAATTTATTCTTTTTATATGAAATTCAGTTTCCACATAGATTCGTTTATGTTTACACGTTCCCAAGGTCATCTGAATATATCCATCTGCAGACCTCAAATACGGCGCATCTATGATTTTTGATCGAGAGAAGTAATTTGGTGAAAGCTGATTTTTTTCTTTAAATGTTGTTTTATAGAATAGAAACGGATCGCTTGTCACATTTGCTATTGCACATCTTCTTTTCATTATGTTGTTAAGTGTGCGTGTTCCTTTGAATAATTTGATGAAGACTCTTTTTTTTCTAAGAAATTTTATACCCATCGGAGCGGCATTTGGTTGACCTTTATCACAGTATGTTGACAGGATGATTTCGTATGTTTCTCCTATTTTGGGGTATTTTCCCCTATTCATTCTATATCATGTCCAAATTGAGAATTGTCATTACAGGTCTTGTATTGATTGTTCAAGATGTGTAATTTGTAGGTTAATCTTAGATTATTTCAACTGAAGATCCTATGGCTTGTCCTGGAAGACCTTTTTTGAACCTACTTCGTAGAACGCCATTTCGGCCATGCGTTTTGACGATTTTTCCTACGAGTTTCTTTCCAGATTTTGAGCGCCAAATGACCTTTCTCCCGATATATTTCGCGGCGGAATTTGAACTATCTATGCCTGGAATTCGTATCAATATGTTGCGAGGATACTGTCTGAACATGCCTTGTCTGAAGTTCACGAATATTCCAAAGATTTTCTCGACTGGTGGTGGGGCTTTCGCTTCTGGTTTGGGCTTCGGTGTTGGTTTCGCGACTCTCTTTTTTTGTTTAGCCATTATGGATTTGATAAGTTCAGCTTTGATCTTCTTTGATGGCGTTTCGACACCCAGTTGTTCAGCAAGCTTACGAAGCTCAGTTACTTTCATCTTAGCAAGTTCAGATTTCTCTGTCGACAATTCTCAGACCTTCGCTTTCTACGTGCGCTATTACAATATAAATAGTATCCATCTTATTCACCGAGGATTCTATTAAGGATAAATTTGGGATCAAATGGTAAAAGATCGTCATACTCCTGGCCCACACCCATGAATAAAACTTGTTTGCCCGTGATGCTGGACACTGATATAGCGCTGCCTCCCTTTGCATCAGCATCTAGTTTGGTAAGGATTATACCACCTACTGATACAGCTTTGCTGAAAATGGCTGCTTGCTCGGCAGCATCATTACCGGTTAATGCATCTATTACCAATAATGTTAGATCCGGTTTTGCTATTCTGATTATTTTTTTCATCTCATCGATCAGGTTTCTATTAGTCTGCATTCGGCCCGCAGTATCGATTAACACACTATCTGTACCGTGAGCCTTAGCGTAATTGATGGCATCATATGCGACGGCAGCTGCATCGGAACCATACGTATGTTTGATTGTTTTTACTCCCAATCTTCTTGCATGTTCCTCGATCTGTTCTATTGAGCCTGTTCTATAAGTATCTGCACACGCCAATATTGTTGTAAAACCTTTTTTGATTAGGAGATGAGCGAGTTTAGCGATTGTAGTTGTCTTCCCAGTTCCGTTGATTCCTATGAATACGATTATAATGGGTTCCTTTTTCTCTTGCTTTCTTCTGATGATATCAAATAGGTTCTCTTTCCCATTGGCAACTAATGTTTTTTGAAGTATATCTCGTAGTATTGTCTTTGCCTCTGTCAAGTGGTCACTAAATCTCTTTACTTCTAACGCGTTTAGTTGTTCTCTAAGTTGGTCGCAAATGCTCTCTGCAACAGTAAAGGCTACATCATTCTGGAGGAGAATTAGCTTTAGATCCTCGATTAATGAATCGATTGACTTTTCATTTAATTCTGTTTTGGATATTTTGTCGAGAAAATCCTCTAACCCTGATTTTAGTTTCTCAAACAAGCCGTGTTGGTCCTTCTAATTCTGATAGTACTGACATCAAAACCGATATACTATGTCTTTGGTGTTTCTTCAATCATTCTCGCTAGTCGATTCTTCGAACTCTCTATTCGTGTAAGCAGTTGTGCTAGCTGTTGCTGTTGAGAATTACTCAATTTTTCTAGTTCTTCTTGTCTCTCGTTTAGATCCTTGATCGATGATTCTATACTTTTTTCTATGCAGACACCGGCTCCAACTCCGAGAACTGTCTTTTCAACATCGGTAATTTCGACTTTGAGCAGAGACCCCGCACCCACTGGGACAAGCATCTCAGTCCCTTTTTTCTCATCTTTTACCGATTCTAAGGTCTTCATTGCACCCACAGTGTCTTCTGACGCTGCGTTTACAACTCTAAGCCTAGACTGAATAGTATTAACTGATCCTTCTAAAATTCTGATTTCCATCATTAATCTTCTGAGTTCTTCTTCACTTGCTGCCAATGCATTTTCACTTCTTTGCAGCGGTATCTTTCTTAGATGATGGTTTCTCTTCTTCTATCTTTGTAATGTCTATTTGGAATCGTTTAGCCTTGTGTTTGCTACCTAGTTCACAGTAAAGCGTCTCTTCCACCTGTTTCTGCTTGATCCCTATAATTTTCTTTGAAAATGGGATATCGCCACCGGGTTTCTTGATTTTTCCTGTTATAATAAAGGTCTTTACTTCGCTCATTCTACTTCTCCTCACTACAATTCCATGACTTGAGATATTGCCATTAACTCTTTGCCTACTGTCAGAGGCCCCGTTACCGCTCCTCGACTTGTAGCTAGGAGTCCTGATCTTATGAAAGGCACTCCTCCATTGACTGTGCAGGGCTCAACCTCAGCCTTTAGCACGTCTTTTATGACCTCTCTTTCGTTGTTGCGTATTAGGGGGTGTGTAATAACTCCTTTGTTTGTGGCTAAAGCGATAGATCCTACATATGAAAGATTTGAGATTTGACCTCGCACAACTTCTACCTGTAACAGGTCTTCGAGTTTCTTGATAATGGAATTTGAGAAAGTCGGATCTACCAATGCACCATGATCATTGGCTAAAATAAGATTTCCAAGAGCAGTTTTTTCAGTCTCCATTATCTCGATATTTAGAGACGTAGATTTTTTTATCGTCTTGAGCTCATATTCGCTGATAATTTTAGGGACTGCTAGTCCATTGCTATTTCCAGCTAAGAAAATTCCTAAAAGATTTGAGCTTGCAACACTCACCTCACAGACATCTACTTCTAAGCTTTCAGCAAAATTATTCCTCTTTTTGGATGTTGTTCCAGCCGGAACTGCTCCCCATGATTCACATGCAAAACAGTAAACCCCTATATTCGGACTTCCAAAGATATCTGCGTGAATTACTGTCATAAATAAGATTAACTTCCTTGTATTAACTTGTTCTTTCTTTCAAACTGCTTTTTTCAAACTTAGTCTAGTTGATATATATCATCTTGTCGCTGATATCAAGAAGATTTCTCTTATTGATGAATGCACATTCTTTTATTCTTTTCATTTCAGCGTTCTTCCACGTTAGTACTTGTAGATGTATCGCAGCAGCTAATGATCTTTCAATTTCGTCATATTCATCTGGACTAAGTATTAATGTTCTGAAGGATTGTTCTTCAAGAAGATTATGAATTTTAATCGCTTGATCATCATGATTATTTTCTGGCAGTATGATTACCAGATCATCTTTTGTTAATGAAAATAGTTCCATGTGACTGAACTGCTCAGTTCTTTGTGAATTTGACTTTGATCCAAGAACTTCGAATATTTTGGCTTTTCCATAAATAGCAAGGGGATAACTAAGTCCTGTTCCTACGAGGAATGTTGTTGAATTTAATGGAATTTCGATATTTTCTGACCAAGAAAGTGCTGAATCATAGACGTCAGAAAGGTTGGTGAGTTTTGGAAGGACCTTAATCCTAGAAAAACTGGCCAATAGACTTGTAGTATAACTTGAAGTTCCAGGAGTAAGTTTGTCTTCACTTCGGAATCTTAACTGTATTAAATTATCAGTAGATGTAGCTAGTGGGCTTTCAGGATTTGCAGTAATTGCTGTGATTTCTCTAGCGAATCCTCTGGCAGCTCTGGCAGCCTGGATATTACTTTTTGTCTTTCCCGAAACGGATATTACATACAGATGTAAATCTGAAGAGTCTGATGGATTTCTCGATAGCTCATATGGATCAAAACTTCTCGCGAATCTTCTACTGAGGGCCTCAACTGCCATTGATACTGCATAAGAGTCTCCTGCACCTGTGAATATGCAATGTTTACCTTCTTTTTCAGATTCTGGAGGTGCAGCCAATTTTGCCAGATAATCAACATAGGATGGAAGATCTTCGATTTGGTTTTTGATCTCTATATGCATGGCATCTATTGTGTTCTGCAATTGGAATTCGCTCAAATCCTTTGATTCTAAACACTCATTCAAGATAAGGTCTGAGAAAAGTCTTAGGATTGGTTGCTGATTCCATGTTGTAACTTCACTAAAACTTATAATTGAATTCTGCCATTTCTGGTTTAGTGTTTACTTATGGATTTGTTGATAAAGAACGGCAAAGTGGTTCGGCCTGACGTAACACTGGAAACTGACCTTGCAATTGATGCTGGTAAGATAACAGGCATTGGAAGCGGAGATGTTTTTCCAAAAGCTGATCGTGTTGTTAACGCAGGTGGGAATTTTGTTGTTCCAGGCGGTATTGATCCTCATGTTCATATGCACGTCGGATTCATGGGGGCAACGACCTTAGATGAATTTGATACAGGGACAATGGCTGCAGCAATAGGCGGCACAACAACAGTTATTGACTTTGCATTCCAAGCTAAGGGAAAACTACCAATGGAAGCAATAGAAGCTCGTAGAAAAGAAGCTGATGGCAAAGTCTGTATAGATTACACTCTCCATTCGAACTTAACAGAGGGAAGCGAAGCATCGATAGCACAGATCCCAAAGATCATAGAGATGGGAATACCTTCCTTCAAATTCTTCATGGTCTACAGAAAAGAAGAACTAATGATCGATGATGGGAACCTAATACCAATCATGGAAGAAATCAAGAAACATGGTGGTTTGGCGGGCTGTCATACAGAAAATGTCTCAATAATCGAATTCCTTCAAGAACAGGCAATCAAGAAAGGCAATAAATCACCAATCTATCATGCACTGACTAGGCCTCCTATCAATGAGGCGGAAGCTCTTAACAGAGCTCTTTACATATCGAAGTATTTGAACTCGGCATTCTATGACTACCACCTATCGGTTAAGGAAGGAGTCGAGCTAATTCGCCAAGCTAGGAAAGAAGGTTTCCCCGCTTACTGTGAGACCACAACACATTATCTCACATTAGAGGAGGAAATGTACAAGAGACCTGACGGTTTGAACTTCATTTGCAGCCCCCCACTACGTACAAGAGATCATATTGAAGAGCTTTGGCGAGGACTTGCAGACGGAACAATATCTGCTGTAGCATCTGATCAAGCAGCATTCACTCTCGAGCATAAGAAGATGGGAAAAGATTCTTTCAATAAGGTTCCAAACGGTTTACCCGGAATGGAATTTAGAGTTCCAGTAATGTTCTCTGAAGGAGTTCAAAAAGGTCGAATATCAGTAAATCGTATGGCGGCTGTGACTAGTACAAATGTTGCAAAGATCTTTGGACTTTATCCAAAGAAGGGCGCGATAGAGATTGGAAGTGATGCGGACCTTGTAATATTGGATCCAAAGATTAAGAAGAAAATTACAATCGACGACTGTCCATACAAGATAGATTGGACCCCATTCGAAGGAATCGAACTCCAAGGAAGCCCTGTAATGACGATATCCAAAGGAAAAATTGTTGCTGAAAACGGAAAATTTGTTGGTAAAGCAGGAGAAGGCGAATTCGTAAAAGGAAAGATATCCGAAGACATCTTGAAAAGACCAGCCGCATAAAATATTCAGAGAGGATAGCTAAGTGGATCAAGACGATAATCTTCTACTCAAGACAGTCGATAGAATGAAAAACGAGATAACTGAATTCCTAGCTGAGCTCGTCAAAGCCAAGAGTGTAAACCCTCCTGGAGACACAAGAGATGCTATAGAGGTTATAAGAAGAAAACTGACATCAGCTGGACTTGAAGTAAAACTGTTGTCTGTGGATGAAGATAAGCCGAGCATAGTAGCTAAACTGGGACCAGCACAACCCAAGAAGAAGCTTGAATTACTATACAACAGCCACGTCGATACCGTACCAGTAGGCGAAATTGAGAAATGGAAACATGACCCCTTTGGAGCTGAAGTAGAGAATGGCAAAATGTATGGCAGAGGCATAGCAGATGCAAAAGGTAGCGTGGCAGGAATGGTGATGGCTGCAAAGGCTCTCGCCGATTCCAACATAGAACTGATGGGGAATCTGGTAATTAATCCTGTTAGTGATGAGGAAGTTGGAGGTTTCAAAGGGGCGCAACACGTTCTCGATAGTGGAGAAATAAATCCGGACTACGTAGTCGTAGGTGAGATAACTGCCAACAAAATAGCCATAGCAGAGAAAGGAATCATCTGGTTTAAGATCACTACAGAAGGCAGAACAGCCCATGCAAGTACTCCTTGGGATGGAATAAACGCAATCGACAAAATGATCAATCTCCTTAAGATGATAGATAACAAGGTTGTTGGACAGTTAAAACATAGGAAACATTCGCTCACCCCACCTCCTTCAATGAACATCGGCATGATAACAGGCGGCGTCAAAACAAATGTTGTTGCTGACAAATGTGAAGTTACCATAGATAGAAGGATTCTTCCAAACGAGACAATTGAGGGAGCTACAAAAGAGTTGCAAGATGTCATCGACGATATGAAGAAACAAGACTCTGATTTCAAGGCGAAGATGGAGGTTCTTCTGACAGGAAGCCCAATTGAGACCTCGCATGATAGTCCTATCGTAAAGATGGCTCAAGAAGTATGTAGCAGTCGAGGAATATCGGATAAGCCAGTTGGATATCTACAAGCAAGTGATGGTAGATTCTATGCTGAGAAAGGAATACCTACCATTCTTCTAGGACCTGGACTGGCCGAACTTGCTCATTCCCCAGATGAATGGATAGATCCCGAAGAAGTTGTTGAAGCTACTAAGATTTACAGTCTTTTAGCAGCCAAAGTTCTAACATAACCGTCTCTTTTTTCATTCTAATTTTTTATAAAAAAAAGAGGTTATCGGCTAAAGCTAGCCGATTAGAACTCCAGACCTAGCAATGTATCTGCACATCAGGTAGCCTAGAAAAGCCCCAGGGATAGCCATTGCGGCCCCCCATATAGCGAATATTGTTATCAATTGACCCGGTAGGTTTAGCAGAATCACCCAGATGACGAACAATGGTATGACTGAAAGCATACCGCAAGGTACGCCCACACTCATGAATGTTTTGAATGGTAGGTCCTGCCCAGACTTCTTGACATGATGAAACAATAAGGCTGCGGGCACCGCGATCAACATGTTCGCTACGAAGAAACAAGGTGCTAGTGGTGATGTTGCTGTCAGGATGGCTATGAACGGATTTATGTTAGCAACTATCAACGCTCCTGTCATACCGAAGAATAGGGCTCCTGTCAACATCCACAGTGTTGCAAAACATACACCTAGCCACATCAGGGCTCCACCTGTTGTAGCTGCATCAATTCGCTCAGTGATCTGCATGTTCGCTGTGAAGGCTATTGCAAGAAGCACAGAGGATACTAGAGTTCTTGTGTCGGTAGGCCAGAGTTTATGTTCACCCCAATCAGGAATTGAATCCAACTTTTTTTACCTCACTAAGTTTTTTTGGGACGCTTCAACGCCGCAAACGCTAGTATAACCAATAGTATGATGAGAATGATCCAGATTATGTGCGAGGGAACGGGGTCGTATGGTTGATAGGGCGGAATTACGCCAATAGAGAAGTAGTATATGTAGGCAGCGAAGATTATGATGAGAACAATGGCGGCTACGATGGCAGCAGTTTGATATTTGGACACTTTGTGCACTCCCAGATATTTTCTCTACTTTGTTTCGTTGAATGAATATATATAACTTGGCACCGTGATGTATGAGCCACGCATTGTAGATAGATTTGAGGAAAAAAATTTGGTTGCCAATGCCCCTATAGAACTTCATGATATCAATTTCAGTTATCTTAGAGGATCCGGTACAGTACTGAAAAATGTTAACCTAACTGTAAAGAAAGGTGAGTTTCTAGGCATAATGGGTCCAACTGGAGTTGGTAAAACCACCCTTCTGTATCTCATGAATGGAGTAATACCTCACTACATTAAAGGTAAACTATCTGGGACAGCCACTGTGAATGGCAAAAAAACTACTGAGGCTAGCATGGCTGAATTGTCAAGGATGGTAGGCATGGTGATGCAAGATCCCGAATCACAAATATTCAACCTTTTCGTTAGAGAGGAATTGGCATGGGGACTGGAAAACAGAGGCATGTCCAAGGATGAGATACTTGCGAAAAGAGATGAAGTAGTCAAATTCTTTGGGATAGAGAATATTCAGAACAGTGTAACTTATGATCTATCAGGAGGACAAAAACAGCGAGTCGCAATAGCTTCTGTCTATTGTTTGGATAATGAGATATTTCTATTAGATGAACCGACATCGGAACTTGATCCGATTGGAACAACAATTGTGTTCGACGCAGTTAGGAAGCTTGTCTCTAAGGGAGGCATAACTGTTGTAATGGTTGAGCATAAGTCTGAACAACTTGCACAGTTTGCTGATAGAATAGCCTTACTCAATGATGGTGAGATAAAGACAATTGCCGAACCAAGAAAATTTTTCGCTGAAAAAGAATTATTGGCTGAAGCCGGAATAGATGCTCCTCAAGTAACAGAGCTCACCTATGACCTGATGAATGAGGGCATACATCCATCCTCAGAGGAAATTCCTCTGACCCTGAATAATGCAGTAAAAATCTATTCTGAGATGTTGGGAAATGTCGAAAAAAAATAGCATAATCAGCATAGAGAATGTAAGCTTCACCTATCCGCCACCGAACAGAATTCAGGCTCTAAAGAATGTCTCTCTGAGCATAGAAAATGGCGAATTTGTGGCTTTAATAGGTCAAAATGGTTCTGGCAAAACAACTCTGGCAAAATGTATCAGCGGCTTCCTCAAACCGACAAAGGGCACAGTAAGAATTAATGGAAGAGATACGAAGGACATGCGGACTTCCGATCTTGCCAAGGAAGTTGGATATATCTTCCAGAACCCAGACCACCAACTCTTCAAGGAATCCATATACGATGAGATAGCTTTCGGCTTAAGGAATATTGAAACACCCAAGCAAGAGATTGAAAGAAAAGTGAGAGAAGTTTTAGAACGTATGCATCTATGGGAGTTACGAGATCTTCATCCATTCCGCCTTGGGAAAGGGCAGAGACAGCGTGTAGCCATAAGCGCGATACTTGCTATGGAACCCAAGATATTAGTCATAGATGAGCCGACAACTGGTCAAGATAGAAAAGAAGCAAGAGCAATCATGGATTTGACACGAGACTTAAACAAGGAAGGAGTTACTGCCCTTGTAATAACTCATGCCATGAATTTAGTAGCGGAATATACGAAAAGAACAGTAGCTCTATGTGAGGGTCAGATGTTGGTTGACGATACAACTAGGGAGGTCTTTGGACAAATAGATCTTCTTTCCCACACATATGTTGAGCCTCCACAAATCACTATGCTCGGAAATGCTTTGGGATTCAATCCCGCAGTTTTAACTGTGGATGAGACTAAGGACGTAGTGATGAAAAGAATTAGAAATAACTGATTTTTCAGGAGTTTTAGTGCAATGAAATTTCTCTATCAATACTCTGCATCTGACTCTTTTCTCCATAGATTAGATCCAAGATCCAAACTGATTTTTATTTTATGTTATCTTGTTGTTGCTTTGATCTGGCCTGGTTATCAATTGATGATATTCACAACACTTTTCGCCATTTTTTTGCTCTGGTTTGCTGCAGGAATAAGTCCGAAGGAATACTGGCAGTTTTTAGCCTATCTTGCACCAATTATGAT
>JBAUBP010000182.1:0-6449 GCA_049676905.1 Bathyarchaeia archaeon | reverse complement strand
GTCTTGAGGAAAATGAAAAATACCTAATTGACTATGTGCTATTCCTCCTAGAATGATAATCAAAATCCAAGTCGTACAAGAAAAAAGGGAAAGGGCGAGAAATCTTCTAAAGGAAAATGGAGGATCGTCTTTCAGAAGAATACGTGAAGCAACGATATCTACCAATACTGAGGGTGCGAAAAACACAAAAACACCGAAAACAATGCCCTGAAGAGCTGAGGATAATACTGGATTAACGAGAAAGAAGGCCAACAAGCAACCGATGATAGTAGTAACAATAAGTTGAAACAGAAGGATTGATATCGATGGAAAGACCAGAATTCGTGCAAATTTATAGTACGGTAGCATCCTACCTATGAAATGAACACTGGGATGATCCACACTGACGTACCTCGATGTTATTTTAGATCTTTTCTAAATATTTGACCAATTTTTCTGTATTTTTGATAGAGGATTCTTCAATCAGAGTACCTGTTATGAGGATATCAGCACCAGCATTTACAATTTCCCGAGCCTGTTGCGCAGTTTTTATTCCACCACCTACTATGACCTTTATTCCAACAGAGTTTCTAACTAGAGAAATCATCTCTTTAGATACAGGCAGTTTAGACCCCGAACCTGCTTCAAGGTATACGAAACGCATTCCAAGATACTCCGCAGCAAGAGCATACATTGATCCAAGCTCGGGTTTATCTGAAGGTATAGGTAGAGCTTGACCGACAAATCCTGCAGCGCCAGTATTCGAACCAACTATAATATATCCCATCGGTAAAACCTCAAGATCATAGCGCTTGACTAACGGGGCGCCTAATGCTTGTGCTCCTGTGATGTAGTAGGGATTGATAGAATTCATCAGAGAACTGAAGAAGATGGCATCTGCATATTCGCTTATTCCAGCTATGCCATTTGGAAACAATATTATTGGTATACTGACATTATTCTTTATCGATTGGATTATCTCATCAAGTTCACGTTGGGATACAACTGTACTTCCTCCCACCATAATTGCTGAAGATCCCATCTCTTGAAGTTTATTTGCAAGTTCACAAGCTTTTTCAGGGGTAACATTCTGAGGATCAATCAAGGAGAGATGAATCGCACCATTTCGCGCAATTTTATCTAGTAGATACCTCTCAACCTTCCCAACCATTTTTCTCATCTCATATTCGAGGAATCATTTGAAGATAATCTACTAACCCGAAAACCTTCTTTTCGTTCTAGTTTAAGGGGCCATATAGATTGGTGATATTAATTCATTTAATATGATGTCTCTAATTTCATTATTAGATGCTTTGCGTATCACAAATTAGTAGCTGTTATTTATTCTTATAGAAGATCAAATACTAAAAACAGATTATGGCAGCAATAGATTGAATCTTTGTTGGAAGATAATCGATGAATTCTTATTTTTTAAAATTAGAAGGCAGTTTTACTCTAATTAGGCCAATAAATTGTTTTATGATCGGCTTCGCCGTAATAGCTGGTCAATATATCGCCTTAGGCATGTTGCCTAGCCTTAGCAATGCAGTTCTTGGTTTTTTTTCTGCAGCTTTCCTAATGGCCAGTACGATGTCGATGAACGATTATTATGATCTTGAAATCGATAAAATTAACTGTCCAAAAAGACCAATACCATCAGGAATTATAACGCCAAAGGAAGCAATTCTAATTAGTATAATCTCAGGGCTCATAGGAATAACTACTGCAGCTTTAATCAACATGTATAGTTTAGTGGTAGCATCTTTTGCACTGATTCTTATGTTATATTATAATACAAGAGGAAAAAAAACAGGATTCTTCGGTAACATTTTAGTTAGCATATGCATTGGTCTGCCATTTATTTTTGGAGGTGCTGCGGTTGCTAGAGTAACATATCTCTTGGTACTTTTTTCATTAATGGCTTTCATCTCAAACCTAGGCAGAGAAGTGACTAAAGGCATAATGGATTTAGAAGGTGATCGCCTAAAAAAAATTAAGACAATTGCTGTTATGCATGGGCCAAAGAAAGCATCTATTGTTGCAGCGATGTTGTACATTATTGCAGTAGGAGTTAGTTTTGTACCACCAATTCTTGGAATGGTCAGTATGACCTACATTCCATTTGTCCTAGTGTCTGACATTGGATTTGTTAGCTCAAGTGTTTCTTTAACAAGGAAATATGGCATGGAATATGCAGAACAGACCAAGAGAAGAGTGTTGATATGGATGTTTTTTGGTCTTCTAGCTTTCATTGCTGGAAGTATTTACATTAAATAATTACTTGTTTGAAAAGAATATTTGGCTCAAGTGTTAATTAGACTTTTGACGAATCTCTTCAACTATTTCTTTTGCACGATCCATTCTAACTTTTCTCTCCTTGACCATGATAGCGGCTACCTTGTCTATCATATCACCTTCAGCTCCTGCCATAGTAGCAATATTTCTGGCATGCAGTGTCATATGACCTCTTTGAATGCCTTCAGTCGCTAAAGCTCTTAGTGCTGCAAAATTTTGAGCAAGCCCAACAGAGGCTATGATTTGAGCAAGTTCTATCGCGGTTCTAACACCGAGAATTTTTACTGAGATTTTTGCTATTGGATGTGTGGCTGTCGCACCACCTATAAGTCCAACTGCCATAGGAAGCTCAATTGTTCCAACAAGATCACCTCCATCATTTTTTTCCCAAGTACTAAGAGGCGTATAGCATCCTTGAATTGCTGCGTAGGCATGAGCTCCAGCTTCAACGGCCCTTGTATCGTTACCCGTGGCCAAAACAACCGCTGTTACACCATTCATTATTCCCTTATTATGAGTTGCACAGCGATATGGATCTGCAAGTGCAAAGTGGTAAGCTTCAAC
Organism: Bathyarchaeia archaeon; assembly: GCA_049676905.1. GTDB lineage: Archaea > Thermoproteota > Bathyarchaeia > 40CM-2-53-6 > RBG-13-38-9 > RBG-13-38-9. The sequence continues at coordinate 3,611 of JBAUBP010000182.1, read as the reverse complement.
TATTCCATCTACTACCGCTTCTCCTCCCATAGCTGTTTTAGAAAAAGTTGCTTTTACTCTAGCAAGTCTTTCAGTGGCCAGATTTGAAATTATTCTAAGGCGTACTTCTCCTCCGGTTATTTCTTCAATAGTTGGGGCTACGGCTTCAGCCATTGTATTTACAGCATTCGCTCCCATTGCATCTCTACAATCTACAAGCAACTCTATAATTACCATATTACCAACGATCGTTTTCAGAACCTTACATCGTACGTCTTTAGCTCCTCCACCCTTTGATACTAGGATCGGATCCTGATCGTTTGCCTTTCTCAAAATCTTCTCTTTATTGGATATTATTGACATTCTCGCGCCATATGGATCTTGAACATTTAGTACCTGTATTTGGCCTATCATAATTGGATCTGTGCAGCTAGCAGTGAATCCCCCTTTCGTTCTTGCCATTTTTGCTGCATTGCTGGCAGCAGCAACAACAGAAGGTTCCTCAATCGCCATTGGAATGAGATAGTCTTTTCCATTGATGAAAAAATTAGTGGCAATTCCTAGAGTGACTGGCATAACACCTATAACGTTCTCTATCATTCGATCTGCAAGTTCGGCATTTAATGAACCAGTTGTCTGAAGAGCTTTAACTTCTTCATCATTTAGAGAAGCAAAATCCTTTAGAATTTTAATCCGTTCATTTAGAGAGAGTTTGTAGAAACCTGATAACTGAGAACTTTTTTTCATGACTCATACGCCTATAAACATGATCTATTAGCAGCTAATTAATAAAAAACTAATAATCTCCAATTGAATTATTTTGTGATGAATCTACCGAAGTGTTCGTTGTGCATATTCTTCAGTAGAATATCCTCTTTCATTCAGCCAATTGGCTGTATCGCCTTTAATGATCAAGGGCACTTTTCGCAGCATACTAACATCCTTGGCACCTACAAGAAACATGCTTAATCTTAATTCTTGAATTAGAGCTTCCACCATTTCATTAAGAAACTTGTAGCCTTGAGTAGCCGCCTTTAGTATAGGCAATGCCATACCTCCCGCTGAAGCTCCGAGTACTATTGATTTGGCTATGTCGAGTCCAGTCCTCAAGCCTCCTGATGAAATCACGATTAGATTAGTCGTTCTTGTTGCCTCTACAACGCTTACACAAGTCGGTATTCCCCAATTTCTGAAGGTATTTCCTAATCTCTGTTGGATTTTTCTCCCTGCTTTGATAGCTCTGAAATATTCTACTAGAGACCAACTGGTTCCACCTAGTCCTCCAACATCGATACTCTGGGCACCTGCTTTCTCTATGAGTGAAGCCATTTCCGCAGAAATTCCAGATCCTGTCTCCTTAAGGACTATTGGGACTTTTAAATTGGAACATATTTCTTGAATTTTTAAAAGTACTCCATTGAAATTTGGTTCACCCTCGAACTGTACCGATTCCTGAAGTGGATTGGAATGTATCATCAAAGCATCTGCCTCTACCATTTCTATAGCCATCTTTGCTTCTTCAACACCATAATTCTTTGAAAGCTGTGGACAGCCAATATTAGCGAAAACCAAAGCGTTGGGAGCGAAATCTCTAACCACACGATAAGTTTTTTTCAAGTTTGGATTTTCAATGGCTGCTCTCTGACTTCCAACACCTATTCCCAAACCGTATTGTTCAGCACACAAGGCGAGCATCTTGTTTACCTTAATTGCCTTAGCGGTGCCTCCCGTCATTGACTCAATTATTAGTGGCACATCAAGCATACGTTCAAAGATTCTAAGTGAAGTATCTATATCAGACAAATCGAGTTCTGAAAGTGTTTGATGGATCAAAGTAATATCTTCGAATCCTGCACTAGTGTCTGAAATGACACTTTCTTTGATAGATATTTCCAAATGATCTTTTTTTCTCTTTTCTATGTTCATTCACTTATCTTCCCAGGTTAAGCTAATATTAAATTTGAACTCACTTTGGAGAACGATGATATTTACGTTTATGTAGAGAGATTTTCACTTTTTACACCTGTATTATCAATTGAGACAATATAGGATCTGCCACCTGCATTTTCTATAGCATTAGCGACTTTGTATTTATTGTCGGGTCGACATAGAGCTATCATACATCCCCCTCCTCCAGCGCCAGTTAATTTTGCTCCCAATGCTCCTGCCTGTTGAGCGACGTTCACTAATTGATCAAGTTGGACAGTTGATACACCAATTTTTTGGAGGAATTTTTGGTTCTTATTCATTAACTTACCTAGATTGTCAAAATCGCCTTCCCTGTAAGATTTTACCGCCTCCATAGTCAGTTTCCCGGCAGATTTGCTTATTCGACTAATTTCTCCGTTACCTAGATTTACACGTTGAGTTACCCTAGTAACTAGATCTCCAGTGGATCTTTTACTTCTTGTATCGCCTATCACAATATTGATACTGTTGTTTGGTTTAAGATATTCAGGAACTTTGCCTATCTTAAAGAAAATAACTCCGCCATAAGTTGCTGTAGTGCAATCTATACCTGAAGGTTTTTTATGGATTAACTGTTCTTGGATTGAGGCTATCTCAAATATATCATTCTTTTCTAATTCAAGATTTAGATATCGAGCAACTGCCATAGTTGTGGAAACGGCAGTTGACGCTGAAGATCCTAGACCAACTCCTACAGGAATCTTCGAATCTATTTGAATTTTTAGACCACGATCGATTTGCCCCGCCGTCTGCAAAATTTTTTCTACAATATGCTTTAACGGATCCATGACTCCATCATTAGATATTTGATTTGATTTTTTTCCTAATGGTTTTATTGAAAATTTGCTTGTAGTCCCCAGAGCTGAAGACGATATCTCGATAATTTTTGGTAAATTTGATCTGACAGTAACTTTTGAATAAATATCAATTGCCGCAGCTAAAGCTGGTTGACCATGTACGACAAAATGTTCTCCCGTCAAAATAACCTTGGCAGGAGCAGTAGCAGTTATCAATTGAGAATCTCTCGCAATTGAAAAGTCATACTGTAACAGAAATAGCTGCATATCCAACTACAGAAGATAGATCTCCTGAGATATCGCCACTAGTCTTGTATGATAAGAGTTTGGCTTTAATCGCCCCAACTTTTTTTGAATAGACTATTGAAGAGATTACAGGTCCAATTCCACACATGGAGATAGAATTGGAGTGAACAAATTCATCAAGTTTATTTTCATCCAGATTTTCTATTGCACGAATAGCATTCATATCTTTCTCAGTTGCCACACTATGTGGCTCATAATGAGTCATATCAGTTGATGCAATTATAATAGTGGATATCCCATTTGAGGCTTTATGAATTGCTTCACCTAATTCTCTACTTGTTTCGAGGTCTTGCATCATCATACAAATCGGTACAAATGAGAAATTATTCCCGTATAGATACTGTAGGAATGGCAGCTGGACTTCAATAGAATGCTCGTAAATGTGAGCTTCTTCCTCCGTATCTACAATTGTTGAATTTTCAATTATTGAGTCTGCTAAATCAGTGTTTATTTGAATTTCACCCAATGGCGTAGACCATGTGCCTCGATTCATTAAGGAAATAGCGCTTCCCATTCCCGTATGATTGGGCCCAATGATTACGATATTATTAGGTGTTTTAT
>JBAUBP010000181.1:0-2956 GCA_049676905.1 Bathyarchaeia archaeon | reverse complement strand
CTGTCAAGATTGTTATTAACTTCGCCTACAACATGGAGTATTCCATTTGATGAAATGTAAGATGAATGACTTTCGGCAATAATTACTTGTCCAGCTGCATTGACTGTAACAGATAAGATTGCGATTGTAATAAGACTCATAACCGCAAGCGTTGTACCGACTGCAAAGACTCTTTTGTTCAAATAGCTCACTCTTTTTTTATTTTCGATACTTGCTCCTATCGAAGATATGACTCTTCTATCATCAATTTTTTCCATTTTTTTCAGTAGTGATTTAATCATGTATACCACCTCTCATATTGATGGATACTTTATATATGATGGAGAGGTATTTAAGATTTTCGTATTAATAACATTAAATTATTATGATATTCATGATAAAAAATCGTATTATATATGAAAATCATATACAAGTGTATACTTGACAAGGCTTTCAGAGAAAAATAGTTTGCCAATCAGGGTGTGCATTAATAAGAATATCGTATCAATTTTGGTAATTCATCAGATAATCTTAATATGATAAGTGATTTAAACAACATTTCACGAGGAGGCTTATATTATTCCAAAGAAAGTCAGTTTAGATAAAAAAGACATTGAGCTTCTACGCATACTACAAGAAGACTCATCAACCCCCTTCGTCGAGATAGCTGAGAGTATAGGCGTCACTGATGGAACAATTCACCAGCGAATAAGAAAGTTAAAAAAATCAGGAATCCTTAAGCGCTTCACAATCCAATTGAATCAAGAAAAGGTAGGATATAGATCACTGGCTTACGTTCTAATAACTGTAAACCCAGGTAATATTGACTCTGTATCTAAGGAGATAATTAATATTTCTAATGTCCTGGAGACACATGAAGTTCACACTCAGGGACAATTATTAATCAAGTTAAGAGCATCATCAGATAACGAGATGCGAGACATCATAGTTGAAAAAATAAGGGCAATAGAAGGAGTTGCAAATAGCGAATTGATTCCAGTCTACAAGGTTTGGAAGGAAGAAACCAATCTGCCTTTAGCTAGCTAGCTGTTATCAAAAATCAGGCAGGTTCTTGGCTAGATTCAAGAGGGGTCTGCAGATTTTTTCTGTTCTTTATTCTTTCTGAATTTTCTCATCAAATACACCTCCTAGGTAATTTGAATATCAGTACGAGTTTCCTATTCTTCCTCTTTTGACGAAAAAGCCCATTGCCCTGAATGCGATTCATATCCCAATGCCTGCAATAGCAAGAACGACCCATATATCGAATATCCATTCTATTCTAGCCTCGCTCAAACATGTTGTTAGTGGTGTTTCTAAATTCTGATGTCTTTTGGTCAGCAAATATCATGTAGGCATAAATATAAGGATTTCGCACAATATTGTAAATATAAATATGCATATCATATTAATATGTTATAAATATACGAAATTCTTATGTATTGTTGACATCAACTAGAATTGATATTAATACGCAAAGTGATTTTAATTATGGATAAACGTGCTCTAGCTTTTTTAATCACTTTAGAACTACAATCAATTAAGACCATTAAAAATTCAATTTCACATCTAAGAGGCCTAACTAAAGAAATCACGTGCACTCAATTATAACAGCGATTGTGAATATATGTCCACATTTGAAATAAATAGAAAAATGACACTTGATATCAAAAAGTATCTTGAGCCTCTATCTCTAGAAGATTTGCTAAAATATAGAAGCAATTTAAGAGATATTAGAGATGATCCTCAGGTTTATAATGCACATTTTCATTTGCGAAATTGGACGACGGATTCAAAATTATCAATGTTCAATATCGTTTTGAAAAACAAAGGTTATGGGAAAGATGTTCTTGTGGAAGCTGATAGAATAGCATGTCAAAAGGGACATCAATATGCCACTGTTGAAGATATTAAAGAAGCAACTAAATCTATGCCCAAAAAAATGAGTTTGTTTTGACATTTAATGCATGTACTATCAAAATCTTTATTCGAGTCCTCTAGCATGTGCTAGCGCGCGCTAATATATGGAATAAAAAAGTTTTATTATAGTATTCGTTTTGCTACGTCTTCCCAGTTGATGAGTTCCCACCATTTGTCGACGTATGTTCCTCGATCGTTTTTGTATTGTAGATAGTAAGCATGTTCCCATACATCTACTGTGAGAATAGGTAAGCCTCCGTGGACTGCCAAGTTTTGGTGATTCTGAATTTGAAGAGTCATGAGTCGCTCTGATAATGGTTCATAGATTAGTAGTCCCCAGCCTGAGCCTTCAACATTCTTTGCTGAGCCTGATAATTGGTTCTTGAATTTTTCGAAGGATCCGAAGCTTTCATTTATTAAATCAGCGAGCTTACCGTTTGGAGTTCCACCACCGTTTGGACTCATATTTTGCCAGTATAATGCGTGTAGTATGTGTCCTGACACGTTGAATGATAGGTCTCTATCTATTGCTCTTATGTCTACATCTTTGAATCCTGATTCTCTGCCAGCTTCTAACTTATCTAAGGCAGCATTTGCACCATTAACATATCCAAGGTGGTGTTTGTCATGGTGGAGTCTTAAGATTTCTTCAGAAATTATTGGTTCTAAAGCATTATATTCATAGGGTAGATCTGGAAGTTCAAATTTTTTTACCATAAATTCACCTCCTTTAGGAGTCTCCGTAGAACTTTCTGATGGTGTTTCTGTAATTATCGATAATTCTCCTTTAGGTGTCAACAAATATTTATAGGTGCCATATGCCGCTGCACCTGCTATCGCAAGAGCTGCCGCTCCCCCAAAATATTTCAGATATTCTCTACGACTGATCTTTTCTTCTCCCAAAGGAATCAATTTATTATAATAGTAGACTAATATAAAAAAAAGCGTGCGCTAACTATAGGTTTTCAATAACCTTCGTTAGTCTTGATTCAGCTTCTTTAGCGACCTCATTAAGGTCTTTATTGTTTAGAATTTTCATCATCTCTGTGGGTCTTTG
>JBAUBP010000180.1:0-1693 GCA_049676905.1 Bathyarchaeia archaeon | reverse complement strand
CTCCATAAAGCACCTCCTAGTCCGAATCGAGTAATTGAAGATCTGAAGTCTCAGGGTTACTTTGCAACAAAAACTCACTTTGACGGTGGAGGCTTTAAGACAGATGCCACTATCAAAGACATCACATCTCTACTGAATAAACTCAATTGAGAGCAACTTTTTTCCTCTTGAAGCCTAGACCTAAAACATATAATTCTGAACTGGAGGGTCTGGTTGCCTTTGGTTTGATAATCCGTGTCTGCCGAAAATTTTTCTTAAATTCTTTAATAAAAGGGTCTAATTCGTTTCCTTGAAAGACTTTAATAAGAAAATTCCCGCCGGATTTTAAAAATTTTTTAGTTATTTGCAACGAACTTTTCGCCAGATGAATTTGTCGGAAGTGATCTAACTCCCAAGTGCCTGAGACGTCAGGTGCGATATCTGAGACAATTACATCAACATATACTGGTAATTTCTTCATCAGGTATTCGATAGCTGAATTTGAGGTTATGTCTAACTCAATAAAATCAGTTTGTGGACTATCTAAAGGTTCAATAGGTTGGATATCGACTGCAAACACATATCCTTCATTTCCAACAGTCTCAATTAATACTTGAGTCCAGCCTCCAGGGGCAGCACCCAGATCGACTACTTGATCTCTTTTTCTTACGAACCTATAGCTTTTGATTATCTGAGAGAGCTTGAAAGCTGCCCGGCTACGGTACCCTCTCTCTTTTGCAAGATTGAAATAGTGATCTTTGCGTCTTTGCTCGATCCACGAAGAACTTTTTCTCAATGTTCAAACTTATCCGTATTAGAGACACTTCTTTTAATATTGTCGCATTTCATAAAACCAACTGTTATTATATTAACAAATGCTCTTTACGTGTTCTTTATAGAGGGTAATAACCACTCCAATATGTAAGAGAACTAGAATCATACGACCAATGTGCGCTAATAATTATTGAAATTGAGTATGCCCTACTTCCCTAGCACCCTATAATCGATTTAAGGTGCAATGTCTATTCAGAGTTGTTTATCGCCAGATTATTCAGCCAGAAAGTTATTTTATTACACTTATTAGGAGAGACGGTCCCAGCCTCACTACATCTATTCTCAAAATCACAGAAAGAACAAGGAATCGCGATTATCGTTTCGACCTTAGGAATTCGCCTCTTAGCTGAAACCCGATATGTCCATCTGCCATCAAAAAGCTCTTTCTTACGCTGAATTAGTTTTTTTCTCTCAAGCCTCAGAATTGCTCTTGAGCCTTCACGACTATCAGCCGTGATAGTCTTCCAGAGCTCTGACTGAATTACTCCATCCTCACCAGCGTCCATAACTATGTTAAGAACATCCTGCTCTGTTGTGCCTCGTCTCGCCAAAAAATCACCGTTGGTGGATCCATAATTATGTGTCAAGACTATTAAATGTTAAACGGTAATTAGGATGATTTTGTTGAATTTCTTATACTAAACATTGAGAAAAGACTGAACTAGAACAGTTAGACGCATATGTCACTCAACTCGTTGCCATTTTGTTCCTTCGGGTGAATCTTCGATAGAGATTTTCATAGAACTGAGTTTTTCCCTTATTTTATCTGCGGCCTTCCAATCATTTCTCTTTCTCGCTTCATCTCTGAGTTCGATAATCAGCTCTACCAAGTCTTCGAGCGCTTTGGGTTCAGAAGCAGCAACACCTTCGATATTAACAC
>JBAUBP010000179.1:0-3207 GCA_049676905.1 Bathyarchaeia archaeon | reverse complement strand
GTAAGATGTTGAGCAAGATATTACTATAGTTCTTTACAAATGTAAAACGATAGTTTATCTCTTAGCAAAACACCTCGTGCCTACACTCTTCAAACGACTAGCTAGCTTACATTCGTCAATATTATTTTTTTATAAATAGATCCGATTCCACTTGATATTATGAAAATGAAATGTCTCTACGAATATAAATAACAAGGTCCCTTTTGACTTGAAATCAATTAAGGATAATATGTTTATTGAGAAGTTACATCGTTGAATCAGAGGATAACAACTTAAGGTAGTCCAAAATGTTTGATTTTGAATATTTTTTTCGCTGGGATCTGGTTATTGCTGGGATTATTGTTTTTTCAATTTTTTTAGTCTCTTTATCGTTTAGAACTAAATATGAAAAAAGATCAGGTGGTCTATACTTCAGTTTTATAGTATCATTATTTGCTGAGATGTATGGTATTCCTTTAACCATCTACTTGTTCTCGACTTACTTAGGTGGAATACCCGGTACTTATTGGAAGGGGCATTTGTTGGGCTTACCAGGATTCATAATTGGGTCTATCATTTCTGGTATTGGAGTCTATCTGATTTTTATTGGTTGGAGAAAAATATATGCTGCAAAAGGTGAGTTTGTTGATCATGGTATATATGGTCGTGTAAGACATCCGCAATATCTTGGATTCATTCTTTTTACTTTAGGGTGGCTGATTCATTGGCCGACAATTTTCACCGTAATACTGTGGCCAATACTGACTTTATCATATTACAAATTAGCTAAAGACGAAGAAAAGCGTCTCAAATCAAAACTTGGAATAGAATATGACGACTATTCTAAGAAAGTGCCGATGTTTGTTCCGAGATTGAGTTGATTGATAAAAAGAAAGGGGAGAAATTCTTAATCTGAATATTCTGATGATTATTCAGGGATATCTAGATCTATTGAATCTCCAGGAAATGTCTTTCCGCATATGGCAGATTCATGACAAGGGAGTAAGTGTTTGGGACTCTTAAGGAGTCCACGGATCTTCCAGATGCTCCGATACCAAGCATAATGGTCATATAGAATTGCAGAGGGTACTCCTAATGGTCCATATTGTTCTGGAGCTGGAGTTATTTTGTGACGTTTTCCAGTTATATCGACCATTGAAGACATCTTGGGGAATAGGTTTTGATATATGTTGATGATATCGCCAGGAATGACATATACGCCATCGGAAGTATTTACTCCAACGGTTAATCCGCCTATCGTATGCCCTGGTGTATGATAAAGATGAATACCATCTGTGAATTCGGTATCTCCAGTAACTCTCAGACAACGGAATTTCTTGAGATATGGAATGACATCAGGATCAAAATCTTTTCTGATCCGCATTGAAGGAAGGGGGTTCTGTAATTCTGTCCATTCATCATAATGAAAAACATGTAATGCTTTTGGGAATAGATGGCAATTACCCGCATGATCATTATGCAGATGTGTGTATATCACTGTTTCAATTTCCTCTGGCTGAGTATCGTTTTTCTTAAGTGATTCAAGAAGAAATTTCTCTCCTCCCTTTGCTGGCAGTCCCGCCCAAGCCTTTCCATCAATTATGAATCGAGAATTCATTCCAGTATCTACAAGTATCTTCTTAGATTTTGAAACAAGAAGGAATGCGAGATAAGGACCATTTATTTGTAAGTCTGTATCAAGACCAAATGTCGAAACTCCCTTGGGACATATTATGTCTCCTACATACAACACGTGAATTTTCCAATCCATATAATTCAACCCACTATTGCGAAGATACTCTAATGATGTATTCTAATGTTTTTTGGTAATCCCCATAACAAAATGGTTGATGAGCTTATTTATGGAGCATTCTAGTATCATATTTTAATGCAATCGAATAAATATAAGATAAATAATGCCACTGAGTAAATTGCATACATATCTGAAAGCATATAAAACGAATAATTATTGTATTCGAACTCTTTAGGAATAATTGGAAGCAAGATAACAAATTGGAAAAGTATCTAGAGAAATTTAGATTTTACCTCAGATTAACTGGCGTTTCAGCGGTATCTAGAAGATATTTTGTAATGAATGCTTTTGATGGCGCATTAACTGCTTTAGGAGTGATCATAGGAGCTTGGACTTCGGGTCCGGTTCAACCTAGAACAATCATTGGAGCTGGATTGGGAGTAAGTCTGGCTATGGGCATTTCAGGATTTTCAGGTACCTATTTTGTAGAGAGGGCAGAGCGGCTCAGAAAATTGGAAGAATTAGAAAAATCTCTACTCATGAACTTGGATAATTCAGTTCATGTGAAAGCACAAAGAACAGCTATGATTTGGGCTGCCCTAGTTGATGCTCTATCTCCTTCTCTAGCAGCTGTAATCGCTATACTACCCTTCGTTTTTGCACATTATGGTTTAATATCGATAAATGAAGCGGTAATAATTTCAGTTCTGCTTATTTTATTGGTTCTATTTATGATTGGAGTATATTTAGGGAAAATATCGAGAGAGCGAGTAATAATCTCAGGTATTCGTATAATGATCGTAGGTATAATTACAGCTGCAATCATAATGCTATTGGGGAATATGTGATTCGATAGCTCGAGCTAACCTATACTTAAAATAAGAGTATCTTAGCAGATTAAGACTGGAGAAATTTTAAGAACATGGATGATAATTTGGTTGAACCGCCGACGATAAAGAAAGTCGTCTTAGATGTGTTAAAACCACATCAACCTGCAATACCTGAATTTGCTTCACGTATTGTAAGTTGTAATGGTGCGAATCGTGTAAATGTTTCTTTGGCAGAGATTGATCAGAATACTGAGAGCATTAAAGTTCTGGTTGAAGGAAATGATATCAACCTAGAAACCATTAGAACCTGTATAGAAGAGATGGGCGCTACAATACACAGCGTTGACGAAGTTGAGGTTGCGAGAAAAGTCTAGTGTGGATCTGAAATCGATTTTACATACAAGAGAAACAACATTTTATTTTAGATAGATTACGAAAAACCTGTAAAAACACCTTTATGAGCAATCAAATTAGAAACTGTTTGCACAGTTTCACGATTTCCTTATGAATCATTTTTTTAAAGAGTTCCACAAAAGGATTCTGCATGAAAAACATCCCTGTGACCCTTATTAAAGGCACTCTCATTGGAGTGGCCAACATGATCCCAGGCGTCTCAGGTGGAACCATGGCGGTAATCCTCGGCCT
>JBAUBP010000178.1:0-2410 GCA_049676905.1 Bathyarchaeia archaeon | reverse complement strand
AAATATTACCAAAAGCGTACGCTAATAACAGGGTAGGAGCTTAATTGAGAATCTATAGAGCGATTTTCTGGGAAATCGTTTTGATTTTAGCATCAGTGCTAGTATTTAGAGGAGCATGGGTGCTCCTTGATAGATTGATTGGTTTTGGTGAAACGGCATTGATTATGAGTTTAGTCATTGGCATAGCATTATCCTCAGTATCCTTATACGCGATAAGTAAATGTTTGAAAGAACAAGGAGAAAACGGGAACCGTGAAAATCATTACCGTTAACTATGTAGTGATGACTATAGCGCGCGCGTTAGTACATATATTCTTTTTTTGTGTTTGTGTGGCGTAAATTGGTGTGCAAATCCCACATCTCACTGATCTATATTTCCAGTTTATCTCTGCGTTAATGAGGGACAGTATCCCGTTGAACAACCCATATCTACGGATTCAACTATTTTTATCGTATTTGTTCATCAAATGAAAAATGTGATATTCTAGAAACGCTGATCAGTATCCTATAGAAGGTTTAAGGTAAGGGAACTGAACTTGAGATCCAAATCCCGGCGGCCGCACCATTACATTATATTCGAATAAGCGAATTCGTTGGACTCAAGAAATATCGAAGTATTACTGAACTATTCTTCTAGTATTGACCTTGATCCGACGAACCGCCATCAGTAATTCTACTGATTACCATTATGAAAACGAGGGGCTTAGAAAAATTCTATCTTTCAGACCACTTCTTCATAGGATACCATAGCTCTTTGGGATCGGCCTCCATAGGCCATACAACAATCTTCTCGCCGTTCTGCCACTGTACAATACCCATCTTATGTGCTATCTGCCATCCTGTAACTGGATCTGTCTTGTATTTGCCGTAGAAGGTGGTCATCTCAAACTCTCCCGCCGTCTTTCTCATTGCATCAGAATCCAATGGATTATCACATAATTCCATACATCGTTGCAGGACTAGACATTGCTGGAAGCCAGTTGCAGCTGTGTAGTCCGGTATCTCTCCATACTCATCCTGATATGCTGCAATGAATTCGTCGTGACTCAGTCCGAAGTCAGGATCATAGTTTATGCCTTTCTCCCATTGGGTGCATGTGATGCATCCTTCAGCATACTTTCCAAGAGATTCATAGAAGTGAGGAAATACAGTCCCGGGCCCTGCCCATACAAGTTTGACATTGAAGTCTAGATCTCTCATCTGTTTAATCTGTAAGATGCCGTCGAGAATGCTATTGAGGTATATGGTGGGTTTGGCTGCTTTCACCTTGGTAAGTAGAGGTGTCAGATCGGTCAATCCATGTCCAAACGTCTCATAAAATAGTATGTTGAATCCTTTTTCCTCAGCATATTTCTTGCCGTATGAGCCAGCTGTTGCGTTAAATGCGTCATCGGCATGTGTGATTGCGATGTTCTTTGCTTCGGGATCATTAGGCAATACACGTTCCCAGATCATATCTAATATGCCTGCCATGTAGTTAGGTCCATTAGTGATTGTGTGAACGATATATTTCCAGTCTCGGTAGTCTTTTGGGTCAAAGGAGCAGGTGCCGTAAACCTCGAGTTTCCTATATTTCTCAACAATTGGCACGGTTGCCATACCCAGAGGTCCCCAGACAGGCCCCAATAAGAAATCTACCTTATCTTCAGTAATCAGCTTCTCATAGAGCCTCGGCACGATTTCAGGCTTGGATTCATCACTGTATAGGATTAATTCAACTTCGTAGGTGTTTCCGTCTCCAGCCTTTATTCCACCTGCTTCATTAACCATCTTGGCCCAGAGGTTACATCCATTATTTTCACTTATTCCATAAAGCGCTGCAAGTCCTGTCACGGGCTTAGTTCCGCCAATTTTAACCTTCTTCTTCGCAGTGGGTATAGTTGGTGTAGTTGGTGATGCAGGGGTTGTGGGCGAGGTTGTGGTTGGAGCGGGCGGCTGGTAGTATTGTGATATTCCATATCCGGCAGCAGCAATCGCACCGATACCGACTGCAGCCCCAGCATACTTGAGATACTTACGGCGACTAATATTACCCTCACTCAATTAAAATGACCTCAAGAAATAGTTTATCACTTCTAAATATAATTAATATACTTAATTAAGATTTTTCATTCAATGGCAAACTCCCTACTCTTGAGATAGTTCCTTCTTGATAAGTTCCTTGATACCTATGCTGAGAATTCTTGTTTGAGCTTCTTCTCTATCTTCTAATGTAGCGTAGGTTCGATGAGGTTCAGCGAAAGCAGCTCGTGTTAAAACCTTCTCCGGTTCCAATCCTAGTCCTCGAGCGAATGCCTTCAAAGCGTCCAGTTCCCACCCCTTCGATTTAGGAGCAATTATACTCGCTCTTCTCCTGATTTCCAACGCTATGAAGCGAGATATTCGATGGCAAAATTATAGGGCATACACA
>JBAUBP010000177.1:0-4194 GCA_049676905.1 Bathyarchaeia archaeon | reverse complement strand
ATTAGAGGAACTAAGAGGACACTTGATGCTGAACGAAGTATTTCCGAGCTTGATATTGTTTCCGCGATTGTCGGAGACCAAGAATAATAGAACTCATTCCAACCGACAACAAGTATTCTCCCAACTTCATTAGATCCTATCATGTCATCTCTTACATGCCTCATGAAGATTACTTCAGGCGCCATCTCCGTTCCAAGAGTTGCAGTTACAATAAGACAACCAGACTGCGGTGGAGGAGTCGTTGTTGGTGGAGGAGAAGTTGTATTTCCTGAACCTGCCAGAACCAATCTCAAAGTACCATTGCCTGATACAGTGCATGTTGTGGAAACCATATTGTATTCTGCTATAGATATGTTACCGAATGTTTCCCATCCACTGAATAAGAAGCTTTCAATGTCTGCAGTTGCAGTGTAGTTTCCTTCTTCTTTGGAGACATTGTCACCATTTTGATATTCCATTCCATCAAAAATTATCTTACCATCAGTTGATGGAATAGTTTCAAAATTTATTATATTGACTCCTAGTGAGGTTGTTAGCTCTTCCCTTTGTGCTACTCCCTCAAATTCTCCAGAAATATTTAGCATCATGTCACCTAAAGGAACAGGAGTACCACCATAGGATATGGAACTACCATTCAGAGTGCCACTCAATGTTCCATTGAGCTCTCCCATCTCAGATTCTGTTCCATTAATTGTTAGCTGTAATCCACCAGTCAAGCCACCAGACACTTGCGCAGTTGCATTCCCAGATATTACTCCAGATTCATCAATAGTCATCATGTAAGTACCGTTTATTTCGCCTGAATCTTGTTCATCTATCCCCAGAGGAGAAATCTGATAGCTGGCGTTATATGTTCCAGTCCATTCACCGCTAGAAGTGTTACCGCTAAAGGTGCCTTCCATAGTAGAATTGACGTCAACAGTGTAGATTTCTTCAGCAGTACCTGCCCCACTCATCTGCGCCGTCCAGAAACCATCAGTATCAACCGTTTCAGAAGCTGCCGTAGTTAAATCAAAATTCAAAGCTATTACTGCGATAAACATCAAGAATAGAAGCGATAGTATAGCTACTGGTTTAGAAGACTTTCTAAAACTAATTTTTAACAATTTTCCGTTAAACATTAGCTATCTCAATCTCCTAATCTAATTCCAATCAGAAATATAACAATGTTATAAAATTACAAAACCTCTACTTAAATGTAATGTAGCTAGCTGAGACACACTTTGCACACATGATGTAACACGTCTTTCTCTTTGAAAATTCTAAAACATCCCCAGAATTATGGAGCATTCTTATCTGTAACATTTAACAGATGAAGTACAATTCAAGATCAATAGAAAATTGGAGGAACATTCATTGTATCCAAGACAATACAGTCAATATCAAAGAGTAGTAAGGCCCCCTTTTTTTAATACAAGAACCGTCAATCCAAGTGTCTATCAAGGCTCAACATACAATTATTATCCTAATTATTCTTACCCCCAACAAACTTTTACCGGCATTCCTCAAACATTGCCTTTACTTTATCGGAAAAATAATACAGTCGCGTCCACGATCTTACTCAGCTTCTTCATGTCATTGATTTTATCATTTGTTTTATCTCTTGCTAATACTCTGATCAACATTGGTCTAGTTTCTGATGTTATCCTTATTTGGATAAGATCTTTTGCGATAGGATTTCTCATCAGCTTCCCAACAGCTTTGTTAACAATATCCGCTGTTAGGCCAATCGTAAACAAGATGATTCCACCTTAACATAAAGTGGACACTAATACTTACAATTGTTAGTCTTTCTGAACGAACGTTTCTTATGGAATATTCTTAAGACCATAAATGTGATACATGTATTATTATGAAGAATCATACTCTTATTTGCTGTATTCTCGTATCCTTCTTAATATTGAACATTAACTACTGTCAAGCTGAAAGTAATAATCTGATTAAGAATGGTGGTTTCGAGGATGGCGTAGTATCATGGTTCAAGGTTACGGGTGCAGAAGCCTCGCCGAGTGATTTGAATTCACACTCAGGGAGGACATCAATTAGAACCAGCAATGGCAGTTTATGGCAAGTCGTTCAGGTCGATTCCCCGGAAAATTTGAAGTTGGAATTCTGGGCGTATCTAGATAGCGTACCAGGGGAACCTTCAGGAAGAACAGTAGGTGCAGTGAACGTTTGGGTCAAAACAGACACCGACAAAAAAGGAATTACATATTATGTATTTAACAAAAATCATGAATCCCAAGGAGATATACAAAAAAAGGTAATGCTCGCCTTACAACGCGATAGATGGAATCGAATTGAACTGGAACTTTTTGAAGAGTTTGAAGATCTTGACTTCAGTAAGGTTCAAGAAGTTAACATAACTTTATGGGCCTTCAGATCTCCTGAACCGATAGTTTACTGGGACGACATTAGTTTAACATATGCTCAAGAATCAAGAGAACAAACGCAATCAGCCACAACAACTCAGACCGAAACAACACAATCACCTGAGCCAACAATTCAAAAGCCTACAACCACTACACCAATTATAGCCCAGAAGACTCTTGATGACCAAAATGAGATTCGAGTAGGCAAATTTTTAGAACAATACGGCTTTTTCCTAATCATAATAGCACTAATAGTCATTTTAGCCATCATCGTGTTGAAGAAAAGATCACGAGTCAGTAAACCAAAACCATCAACGAAATACTGTATCAGTTGCGGTTCTAATATTATTGCGGATGATGAATATTGTCCAGACTGCGGGACAAAACAATAGTTCTGAGAAAAGAAGATTATACTAAACCATTCAAATTGTCAAATATATTCGGTTAGGAGTAGAACATTATGAGAGAGGTTAATGCTTCTGAAATTACTGATATAGTTCAGCAACTCTGTATAGAAAATAACATTAATCTCGATAAAGACGTAACAGAGAAAATCATAGAATTCACAAAAATAGAAGATTCTCCAATTGGCAAGCAGATTTTAGAACAGATTCTCATTAATGCTAAACTTGCAACTGAAGAGAATAGACCCATGTGCCAAGACACAGGTATCGCAGTTATTTTCGTTGAACTAGGACAAGATGTTCACATCTCAAAAGGTATTTTTCATGAGGCGATAAATGAGGGAGTCAGACGTGGCTACACTCAAGGATACCTTAGAAAATCTGTTGTAGAGGATCCTGTCTTTGATCGAAAGAATACCAAAGACAATACTCCAGCCATTATTCATACTGAGATTATTCCAGGAGATAAAATCAAGATAACTGTGGCATCAAAAGGCGCTGGCTCAGAAAACATGAGTGAAATAAAAATGTTAAAACCTGCAGACGGAATTGACGGAGTTAAAGATTTCGTTGTAGATCGCGTAAAGAGATCTGGTGGTATGCCATGCCCACCGATCATTGTTGGTGTAGGTATTGGAGGCAATTTCGAACAATGCGCTTACCTCTCAAAAAAAGCTCTCCTTAGACCATTAAACACCAGAAATCCTGATACAAGATGGGATATTGTTGAAAAGGAACTATTGACTAGAATAAATCAACTTGGAATAGGACCTATGGGTTTAGGTGGTAGGACAACAGCATTAGCAGTACAGATTTTAGCTATGCCATGCCACATCGCCAGTCTACCAGTTGCAGTCAATCTTCAATGTCATGCTCACAGACATAAGACTGCTATAATCTGATAGGAAGGATAGAGTTGACAGAAGAAAGAATTCTACAAGCCCCTCTGAAAAATAAAGATATTGAAAAATTGACTTGCGGTGACAAAGTTATGCTTAATGGAACAATCTATACAGCGAGAGATGCTGCACATAAGAGATTAATTCAACTGCTTGAAGATGGAAAACCTTTACCTTTCGATATCAAAGATCAGATAATATATTATGTCGGACCTACTCCAGAAAAACCTGGAGAGGTTATAGGTTCAGCTGGACCCACAACAAGCGGCCGCATGGATCCTTATACACCTCGACTATTAGACGCTGGACTTAAGGGCATGATAGGAAAAGGACAACGCAGCAAAGAAGTTATCGAAGCAATTGTTAGAAACAAATCAGTTTATTTTGCTGCAACAGGTGGAGCTAGCGTACTACTAGCTAAGTCTATTAAAAAATCAAAAATTATTGCTTATGAAGACTTAGGCCCTGAAGCTATAAGGGAGATATATGTTGAGAATTTTCCCTGCACAGTCGCTATAG
>JBAUBP010000176.1:0-1517 GCA_049676905.1 Bathyarchaeia archaeon | reverse complement strand
GAATTATTCAAGGCACAAAGACCTCTAAAAGCTGGGTTTTCTGGCATCCAAAAACACAACTTAAGCATCAAGATCCTAACGGAGTTAACACCTCATGAGATATGTCAGACTCTATAGGATGACAGTTGCCTCAGCTTGGTATGACCAGAAGGAGAAAAACAAGAAAGAGTACGAATTACATTTCAAGATTGCCAGGCATGGCAAAATAAGAACAGTAAGAAAACGGTTGAAACAAAGAGGAGTCAAATATTTTCAGAGTAGGGTGTATAGGGAATTTAAGAAGTGGATTCCTAGACGTAAAGTTAAAGCCAGATTTGAGAGAGAAGAACCAGCACTGAAGAGTCAGCCACGTATCACTGTTGTAGTAAGAGGGATGGAGTACAAGGGTAAACGTTGGAATGCTTTCTCTCTTCCTGATAGAATTCTAAATTATGCTAAAAGAAGGAGGAGATGGCCTAGATGAAGAAGATAGGTGTTTTAAAAATTGACAAGGACCTTTTCATTTCTAAAGATTGGTTGCAGGCTTATGCTAAGACAATAGTGTTCATTTGCAGATTGTATGATGTTAAGGTGGATTATAGTAGAGTGGTTAATAGTGAAAGGAAAGGTCTACACTTCTACATTAAGATAAAACCAAAAATTGATGCTGAAAAAGCTGTATTTCTCCAGTTTCTTTTGGGTGATGATTCTCAGAGAGTGGACTATTGCAGGGCTAGAGTAGATTCTGGATTAGATGAATGGAATAAGTTGTACTGGGTGGTTGGAAGACGTTTCAAAACAGTATACAAATCAGAATCAAGTGCTTGAGATGGCTAAGAAAATAGCCTCTAACATTCAAGTTAAAAAGTTAAGGAAACAGAACACGGATAGTCCATGTAAAAATATACCGTGTCAAATATCGTTAACTTTTTTACTCAAGAATAAACGGTTCAAAAAAGACTGCAACAAGACATTAGAACTAGCTAACAAAGTTGATTCATACCTAAAAGGGTGGTCCATACCATCAATCATCCCAATAGTTAATTCAATGTGTATCAACCTAAAGCTACCTCAAGAAATCAAAAAGTTAAACAGCTGTTTAATCATCAGTCCCAGAGGATCAGGAAAAACAGTCTTCCTAGAAGATATTTTAGCTAAAAGCAATCCAGAACATTTTGTCATATTGCCTCCTAAAATTTTTGAAAGTGAACTAGTTGAAAAAGAGAAGGAATATTTTCATAACAAGATACTGATCCAATCAGATCTCATAGTAACGTTTGAAGGTTTAAGCAAGAAACAAAGACAGCAATTAACCAATTTTTTCACTAAACTTCTGGAAGGAAATTATGCTAGAGATAAAAAAGGAATGTCAAATGTCAGGACAATGGTTCTTTTTGGTTTAGCATCAGAGAAGCTGGATAGATTTGGAAGTAGTCTTCTTTCAGAAACTTTCTTTGACAGGGTGCCACCATATCTAAATGAAGTCACAGAGGAAGATAAGAAAAAAATCCTAGAATTTAGGTCCAAGAATAATTCTT
>JBAUBP010000175.1:0-6528 GCA_049676905.1 Bathyarchaeia archaeon | reverse complement strand
CAACAATGGGTATTGCATCAACGATAGCTGTAATTTTTCATGAACTGCCTCAAGAAATAGGTGATTTTGGCGTTCTGGTCTATGGAGGACTGTCACGTAAGAGAGCCTTGTTCTTTAATTTTCTATCTGCATTGATGGCATTTCTAGGTCTCTTTATAGTCTACTATTTATCCGCGAACATAGGAAACTTTGTAGGAGTGTTAATCGCCATAGGTGCAGGTGGCTTTACATATTTAGCTGCATCTGAATTAATTCCTGAAATTCAAAAAGAAGAAGACCTAAGGAGATCAATCTTTCAATTTATTTTATTTATTTCGGGAGTTATTATGATTTGGGTTCTAGGAATAATTTTTGTAGAGTAAAATGGTGGAAAGAGAATTTATTGAAAAGAGATATATTGATCTGGATTCATAGCCCGCGCTATTATGTGGTTTTTTAATTGCCGATAATAACATCTATTCCCTTATTTTTTAGAAATTCCTTCGCCTCTTTGATTGAAAATATTCTGAAATGAAAGATGGATGCGGCCAATAGGGTTGTAGCTCCACCGTCCACTACAGCTTCGTACAAATGTTCTAATTTTCCTGCACCACCAGAGGCAACAATCGGGATTTTAACAGAATCTGCAATAGCTCTAGTGAAGGGGATATCATATCCAGCTAATGTACCGTCACCATCCATACTTGTTGGCAGCAATTCCCCAGCTCCCAGAAATTCGCATTTCTTCGCCCATTCAACAGCATCAATTCCAGTCCCTTCGGTACCACCTTTTATAACAACTTCAAAACTCGAGGACAGCTTTGAATTTCTCCTTCCATCTATGGCGACAACAATCTTTTCTTTCACGAATTTATCCGATGCATCTTTGATTATTTCTGGATTTTTAACGGCGGATGTGTTTATTGATATCTTGGACACACCAAGATCGAAGAGGTCTTCCATATCATCTATGCTCGATATTCCTCCTCCAACTGTG
Organism: Bathyarchaeia archaeon; assembly: GCA_049676905.1. GTDB lineage: Archaea > Thermoproteota > Bathyarchaeia > 40CM-2-53-6 > RBG-13-38-9 > RBG-13-38-9. The sequence continues at coordinate 5,552 of JBAUBP010000175.1, read as the reverse complement.
AGAGGTATAGTAATGGCTTGAAGCACATTCTTTACCCACTGTAGTCTTGTTTTTCTGCCTTCCAAAGTGGCTGCGATATCCAGCATTGCAAGTTCATCTGCGCCTTCCTTTTCGTAGAATTTAGCATTCTCAACAGGGTCGCCAGCATCACGGATATTAATGAAATGAACGCCTTTGACAACTCTTCCATCTTTCATATCTAGGCAAGGCATTATTTTGACTTTGACCATAATTCTTCACGTTCTAGGCAATAGAGATCTTTCTGATATTGCATTCAAAATGTATCTAATTAGTCCATCGTATTGGCGTTACTTATTTTAGGTTAGAGAAAAATGTTTGAGCGATTAATCCTGCGATCGGTGGGAATATGAATGTGCTAGCTAGACGAATAAGTGTAAATTTCCAACCTAGAATTCCTATCTCCATTGGGAGTCTACTTACTGCCCATAATGACCATGAAGTTAGAAATGCTACCATCGTTCCAATACTCGCTCCCGCACTAAGTAGACCTGCTGCTATGGGTAAACTGACATAAGGTCCGCCTGGAGAAAGACCACCAGCAACAGTACCAATTAATATTCCTTTCAAACCTGATTCTGTGCCAATCCATTGAGATAATAATTCACTCGGTAACAGAACCTGAACCATTCCTGCCGTAACAAAAGATAAAATCAGCAAAGGAAAAATCTGTATAATCATTTCTAAAGCCGATTTCAATCCAGTAATATGCATTCCGCCTTTCTGATATCCTATGATGAGTAGGATGACAGTGATCACTCCCATTATGATTGTTGGAACCAACATGCTATGTTTCCTCTTTTTTTGGTTCAAATCAATTCTCCAATATAGGATTCTGGATTAAGAAGTTGTATTTAATAAAAGTGTGTGCCATAAAAAGTGAGACAAACATGCCACATGGACTAAAATCAAGATTGCCATTTAATAGATAGAATTTAATTTGTAAAATAGAATATCTGACGTAAAATCATTCGATAATAGATTTTTTTGGGTTTACAAATGAGTCATCCAACAGACCCTCAAGATGGAGCGATTGTGTATCGATATAGTGCAAGTCCTAATACGATTTATCTGAACATTACTAATAGATGTAGGAATTCATGCTCTTTTTGTTTGAAAAATTATTGCTCTGGCATATCTGGTTATAGGCTTTGGCTTGAAAAAGAACCCACAATAAAGGATGCTTGGGACAGTCTGAATGCAGAGCTAAAGGATTCCGATAAAGAATTAGTATTTTGTGGTTTTGGAGAACCAACAGTCAGATTGGGCATGGTTCTCGAATTGACTAGAATGATTAAAGAAATTTATCCATATCTTCATATTCGTCTAAACACGGATGGATTGGCACAATTACAAAATGGAAATCGTAAAGTTGGAAAAGAGCTTAAGGAAGCTGGAATGGACTCTATCTCAATAAGCCTCAACGCTGAGAATCAAGAAATATATAACGAGCTTTGTAAGCCCTCGCTGATGGGAGCTTATGAGGCTGTCCTTGATTTTACTAAAGACTGTAGAGATATTTTTTCTCATGTACGCTTGAGTGTAGTTAATGTTTCAGATATAAATATTCAAAAATGTAAAAGAATCGCTGACGACCTTGATTGCGAATTTTTCATAAGATAACACAAGTTTAAATATAACGCTGTTATATTATAATGTTGTCTGCAGGAAATTTTCTATTGAATACCAGTGGCCAAAAACTATACAAAGACAATTCCCTTCTAATTCAAAAATATTCTAATGTTTCCGTGCATCTTTTCTATTTTACTGTAGAAGTTTTTCATTTAATCAATCTGTCTTTGAGGTAATTGTGCCAGACAAAGATTGTTATGGCAGCTCGTTCACAATCGAAAAACTATTAACGATTTGAGAAATGGGTGTCTAAAGTAATTCAATTGGAGTTTTTCCGACAGTCAAATCTCATTATGATCAAAAAAAATATGAATTAAAATTAATGGAGGTGAGTTTGAGTAAATGTATTGGCATTGGGTTTACGATCCATTCGTTCACGGTCCAGTCTATAGTTTCCATCCATATCCCCATTATGATCCAAGCTATGGCTATTCGTACAATTATTACTACTAAGACATAGATTACATCGATATGACGTGTACGAAATAAATTATAGGTTTGTTTTAAAAGGCTCTTTATTTTTATACTTAAGATAGTTTCTAGTTATATTATTTACAACAACAAATATCATTAATTTGGGTCAGAGAAATTCTATGATCAGTCTAGAAGTATTTGTAAATACTCTTATCGCCGCTTGCCTTATGGCGTTTTTGCATTATATTGGAGAATTTTTTTCAGAGCATATTGAGCGCTTTCATACGGAATTGCTAAGTCTTGGAGCAGGTTTGATGATTAGTACATTCTTTCTTGAGATATTGCCACATTTATCGTTTGGAGAAATGTATCTAGGTCATTTCGCATTTATTTTCTTTTTAATTGGTTTCGTTAGTATCCATATTCTTGAAAAATTCTTTTATCAACGTGCATCGAATGTAGATGTGTTAGAAAAAGAAAAAATGGATTTTGAGGCTGCTGGTTTAGCGGCATATGGATTAATTATAGGAATAGTTATTGTGGTTTTATTCGAGACTTATGGTGATGTTGCATATTTTGTTCTTATTCCATTCTTCGTAAGAAGTTTTACGATAACAGCAACGTTAGGGCACGTAATAGATAAAATAGGAAGTAATTTTATTCGGATGATTCAAATATTAGCGCCGATAGCTGGAACCTTGTTAGGTCTTTTTTTAATTCAAAATAAACTGATCATGTATCTGGTTTTTTCTATTACAATGGGTTTGATTTTATATGTGGTGGTGAGGGATATGATCCCTCTTGGAAAAGAGGGTAAACCAATCTTTTTCATCATAGGTACAATACTAACTATTGGAATATCATTACTAATTGAGATATGATGATCTGTAACTAAATCATTGGTTTTTTTCAGTCCGCCCTCTAAATAAAATTATACAAACATTAGCCCCAGTGATAGGAGAAATTATTTGATTCATATCGATTCCGAATAAAATAATCTTGCATCTACTTTTATTTCTATTTCGATGGGATTAATTATTCTATGTAGTCGTGCGAGATATGATTCCTCTTTAAAAGAAAGTAACTCGATTTATTTCCATATCAGAACTATTTTCAAAATAGCCGTCTCTTTGATCTTTAGAATTTAAGTAAGCGCGCGATATTATGTAGAAATCCATAAATTGTAAGATAGTTTCAACTTTTGCAACAAATAACATGAAAATAGTTAGTAGGTTTGACGATCTTTGGTTGGAAGTGTAGCAGAAAAAATAATTCAGGGTCACATTATTGAAGGAGAGTTCGTGACTGGAGAAGAGATATCAATTAAGATTGATCAAACATTAACTCAAGATGCGACAGGAACACTCGCATACATGGAGTTCGAAGCTTTAGACATTCCAAATGTCAAAACTGAACTATCTGTTAGCTATGTCGATCATAATTTGCTACAAGCAGATCACAGGAATATGGATGACCATTTATTTCTACAGACAACCGCAAAGAAATTTGGTATTTACTTTTCAAAACCAGGTAATGGCATCTGCCATCAAGTTCACTTAGAGAGGTTTGCCGAACCTGGTAAAACACTTCTAGGATCGGACAGCCACACTCCAACAGCTGGAGGATGCAATATGGTGGCCATAGGGGCAGGAGGGTTAGATGTTGCTATGGCAATGGCGGGCTATCCGTTCTATATGAAAACTCCCACGATTTTAGGAGTTGAACTTACAGGAAAACTGAGACCTTGGGTTTCGGCAAAAGATGTAATTCTAGAAATGTTACGAAGATATTCGGTCAAAGGTGGTCTTGGAAAGATTATTGAATATTTTGGACCTGGTGTTGAGAGCTTAAGCATCCCTGAAAGGGCAACTATCGCAAATATGGGAGCAGAACTTGGTGCCTCAACAACTGTATTCCCTTCAGATTATCAGACGAAAAAATTTCTAGAAGCTCAAGGACGACTAGAAGTATGGAGAGAGATCAAAGTTGATGCTGATGTACAATATGATGAGACTGTGAATTTGAACCTCAGTGAAATTGAACCATTAATTGCATGTCCATCATCCCCTGATAATGTGAAAAAAGTATCAGAAGTCGAAGGCATAGATGTAAATCAATGCATTATTGGGTCATGTGGCAATTCTTCGTTTAAAGATTTAATGATAGTCTCAAAAGCACTGCACGGAAGGAAGATTCATGAAAATGTGTCTTTAGAAATAAATCCTGGCAGCCGTCAGGTTTTTGAAAATTTTGCTAATGCAAGTGGCCTAAGCGATCTTATACACTCGGGGGCTCGCATTCATCAGTCAGGTTGCTTAGGATGTATAGGAATGGGACAAGCACCAGCTACAGGCACAGTTTCACTAAGAGCTTTTCCAAGAAACTTTTCAGGAAGAAGCGGAACCGAAAATGATCAGGTTTATTTATGCAGTCCTGAAGTAGCCGTGGCCGCTGCAATAGAAGGTCGTATAACGGATCCGAAAAAATTAGGGAAATATCCAAACATCGAAGAGCCCACGAAGTATATAATTAATGAAGAGGGAATAATTCCTCCTTCAAAAAATCAAGAGGCAGTCAAAATAATAAGAGGTCCAAACATCAAGCCATTTCCAAATTTTGCATCTTTAGAGAATGAACTTTCTGGAAAGATCCTTTTAAAAGTTGGAGATAATATTACAACAGATGATATAATGCCTGCAGGAAGTCAAATATTACCTCTAAGAAGCAATATCCCAGCGATAAGCGAATATGTATACTCTAGAATAGATCCTAACTTCCCTAGCAGGGCTAAGGTTAATCAAGGCTTTATAATCGCTGGAGAAAATTATGGGCAAGGTTCAAGCAGAGAGCATGCAGCTGTGGCATGTAGATTTTTAGGTGTCAGAGGAAAGATTGCGAAAAGCTTTGCGCGAATTCACAGATCAAATTTGATAAATTTTGGAATACTGCCATTAGTCTTCATTGATCCAAGTAACTATGAAGGAATTGAAACTGATGATGCGATCAAAGTCAATAGTATAAGAGATCAATTAAAAAATGTCAATAATAATATCGTAATAGAAGTCAATGGGAAAAAAATTGAATGCCAAAATAGTTACTCTAAGAGAGAAAGAGATGTATTGTTGACTGGCGGAATCATAAATTATGTAAAAAAACAATCATAGTCCTAATAATTTTTCTTTATAATAACCAAGCAATGATTTATTTTTCTATTAACAAGAAATAAAGATCACAATATGTAAACCAAATGTGCTTTATGAAATTATTTACAAAATTGGGAAAATAAATAATTAAATTAAAAAAAAATTGATGAATTCAGTAGAATAGATTTACGCATAGAGTGTATTTCGTCAAATCAATTTATTCTAATAGTAATAGCTGTAGCCGTATGGGAAACCGGAGTATGGGAAACCGGAGTATGGGAAACCGGAGTATGGGAAACCGGAGTATGGGAAACCGGAGTATGGGAAACCGGAGTATGGGAAACC
>JBAUBP010000174.1:0-3506 GCA_049676905.1 Bathyarchaeia archaeon | reverse complement strand
TCAGTAATCTCTTCAAATGGAATCTTGCCATCAGGTGAACCTTTACGTCTAGTCTCAAAATTTAATCGAAGATAATCTGCAGCCTCTCGTCCTAGAAAGGTATCATAATCATTATACTTTCCCTTGGTGATTTCAGGTTCAACATGAATGTGAAGGGGAATTATTCCATTTTCAAAATCTTGCTTGATATGACCATATGTGAGCTTGACTAATGTTCCCTCTCTAAAGCCTCCTAAGGCAAGTATGCTTATGATGACTCTCTCACGAAGATCCGCAATATCCAAAAGCTTAGCTAGTTCTTCAGGTCTTGGAGCCCTATCTTTTCTAACAGTCCTCCTCGACAATGGAAAAGGTAGTTTCAAATCAATTCCATGAACTCGGTAAAGGGCTCTTACTGCTTTAACATAATTACAGATTCTTGATGGTGCAAGCCCCTCATCTTGAAGTGTGGCCACAAAGCCATCCAATGCTTTAACATGGGTTTGCAGCCTTGCATGGTCAATAGATGCTTCATTGGATCGGATGTTATCGATTAAGTTATCCGGACTCAGATTGAGATTATTACAATACCTTGAGATGCAATCCACATACAAGTAGAGTGTTTTATGACTTCCAGTCCTATATCTGAGGAGATAATTAGCAAGTTTCTGCAGGCTCTTATTTTGGAATACAAACGGTATCAGTTTTGGGCGCTCTCGTAAGAGAGAGATTATGATGTATTTGATGAGTCCTTTTTGACCGACCTGAAGAATATCTTGCAGAGGGACATTTACTGGAGTCTTTAGTGAATTTCCTTTAAGTCCATATTGAAAGATAACTAGATTTTCACTAATGGATAAAGGGATGGATAATTCCCTAAGATCTTTTAAATCTAGTTCAGGTTTACTGAGTATGAGCTCAGAATTCATTGAATATGCAACCTCGAAATAGCTATTATGCCATTATGCTTACAAGCTTGTATGTAGAAAGGTACATATAAACATAAAGGCATTGAAGCATATTGGAGAGTCAGCTGGCTATTGGCGAGATTTACTTTAGAGATACCCGATGAATTGGATAAGAAACTGCGAATTAGAATAATCGAAAAGTATGGGTCTGAAAAAGGCTCGCTAACAAAGGCTCTGATAGAAGCAATAGAGCTCTGGCTAAAACAAAGTGATAAAGTGACTAGGAGATAAAGGTCACTAAGCAACCCTACGAATCGCCATAACCGCATTTTTCATCAGACTTAATCCGGTAGATTTCACTCGTACACTTTCGTCATCAAAAGAATCTGCATAGCGTTCCCAAACTATGCGAATGAATTTGTCATCTTCGTAATCAAGCCATCCTATTGTTTCACGGATCCACGGAAAATACTTTGTAGAGTCACAGTCCTTGAAGAGTACATGGTCCTGATAGCGTAGGTAAACTAAGCAGCCAATGGTTAAGTCAGACAGTAAGAATCACCGATTATTTAGTCTCTTTAGAATTGAGTTTTAATTGGTCTTCAGGACTTTCGATGTTTGGTCTTATGTGGTGATTTAGGGACGTACCCAATATCTGGGGAACATTTCTCTTGGGAGGTTCATGGCAAGATATGTTCCCCCCATTTGGGGGATACACTAAACGACGTCTCCTATCGTTAGGATCCGGTTCTTCAATGACCAAACCAGCAGTCTCTAGGCTCGGCAGAATTTCCTCTTCCAGTTTCTTCCTGCCCAAAGGTCTACCATAATGTTCCCTATATGTACCCAAGATCTTTTTTCGAGTTAAACCCTCATCAATATCCAGAAGAGGTTTCACTATATTCTCATAGATCTCATAAACTTGTGGGGAGATGCCAAGCTCGTTAGGTCTAGCAATCAGATCATAGAGATTGAATCCTGCTTCTTCATCGTCTTTCGTTGCTATGATAGAATGTTGACCTTTCATCTCACGATGTCTATGATCGAGGAGTGCGTGAGCTTTGATAAGACTCAAGATCCTGGGCAAGTCTCTTTGATGACGTGGCGCAAGATGTTTATGAGAACTCCGAAATCGGGTATAAATTCCATCTTGGTTCTGGATAATCACATCTTTGATACCGGCGGCTTTAATTGAGGATACACGGCTTTTTAGCCATCTTCTACGCGGATTTGAATCAATCCACTGCTTGAATGCTTCTCTATCTCCTACCCTCGCAATACACAGACGTAGACTTTCTTCGAATTTTTCTTGACTCGATTCAGGTGAAAGAATGAATACTCTTGTCCGTTCCTGTTCGTCAAGTGAAAATTTCGCTGCACAAAATACTACAGTTGGATAACCTTGAACGATTATATTCTTGGTTCGCAACTCTCCTCTTTTTGATTTGTCCGTAATTTTATGGAGTAGTTCAGGCTGGTCATGGCTCAACAAAGATCTAAGCATCACTAGAAGCGTGTAGTGTGGCTGATCGAGAAGAATCAGTATTTTATGACTAAGGTCTATGCGAAGAGCTTTGGCCTCTTCATCCCAAGAGCCAACATCATAGAAGAAAGCTGTAGGTGAAGCTCGCGCAATAATTAGAAGACTTTCCTTTGGCATATAGCTTGCAATTTCAAGGCTTGTATATGATTTTCCACCAGAGGATTCACCTGACATTAGAATATTGATTTGGTCCTCCTCGGTAAATGTAAGTATCATAGCACAAAATAAGACGAGTTTGTTAGCTTGATCTTGACGGATGGTAGTTCCTAAAATATCAGCTATTTCTTCAAGTGTTGTTGGCCGATCTATTTCTCTCAGAACTCCTTCAACGATTTTTTTAGGTTCGACACCGAGCTTTTCGGCAAGCATCGAGCAGAAGGCTGGTTCTGTTTCATCATAAACAGTAAAAGGCCCCAATTCTTTCTTTCCAAATTGATAATAGTATCCTATATCGGTAATCCGCTGGATAACACCGTCATCTAATGACTTTTTAGTCGCATAATTTACATGATTTTTATATTCGCCATAAGTATTATTGTTCAAACTAGCTCATCTCAGACTTCTGCGTTTGGTGATGAGTTGAGGTTAGAAGTGGCCGCGTGCGTACTCGTAAGCTCTATTTCTTTCAGTTTGCTACGAACTGCATCTCGAATTAGATCGCTTTTTGAAACATGCATATTGTCTTTGACTAAGTGCTCAACTTTTTCATCAAGAGTTTTTGTGACTGGAATACTCCAAATAACTAGTTCTTTCCGTCTTGGCATATTTCATATCTCATCAATATATGTTGCAGAACAGTTATGAGAATCATGAGGTTGAGTAATTCAATGTGAAACTCAACTATGCCATTTGTTTTTAATCGAATTGATAGCTCTGAGGCTAGGCAAAAAATAATGCGTTCGTTAGCAGATGGTAAGAAGAAATTCACTGAACTAAAAAAAGAAACGGGTTATTCGGACGAAGGTTTGTCAAAGACATTAAAACATTTAAAATCGTCAGAATTGGTTATCCAAGAAAGAAAAGGTGGACCATATTCATTAAATGAAATGTTACTGTTATCGTGGAAGGGTAAAGGG
>JBAUBP010000173.1:0-1886 GCA_049676905.1 Bathyarchaeia archaeon | reverse complement strand
GTACAGAAAACGTTTAAAATCTGGTGTCTTTGAAGAGCTGGAAAGCACGCAACCTACTGTTTACTGCGAAGACAACACACACATTCGTATTTATAAACGCAAGCCTTAACCCTCCACAAGTACGTTTTGTACACTCAGGGTAAGGATTAATGATACCTTGACCTTAAATCTGATATTGACACACATACTGAGTGTTTTCATCCATAAAATGAACATCATCACATAAAAATTGTGCGGTACAACTATCACTTCAAGCTAGGAGCTGATAGCTGTGCAGATAAATGAAGTGCTGCTGATTTGTGTGGTTGACATTTAAGCGAACTTACGTGCGAATTCCTGGAAGTCTCTTACGAAAAAGCATGTTTGAATTAGCGGATCCTGGAAGCAGCTATCGTGCTCGGCAGTAACACGATATATCGCCAGGGCAAATCTCGCATCAAATGGATATGCTAAACACTGTTTTTATGCAAAACTTTATGCTCAAACAGTCTCGGTAATCTTCATCGGGTATAATAAAAATATCTTGGATGCTTCTCAATTGGTCAAAACTTCAAAAGATAAGATCGCTTTAGCATTCACTACCTGTGTTGCTCTTGTCAACATGTGGGCAGTTTTCAATCTTCTTGAAACCATACCAAGTTGGGTGCTTCAATTAAATGCATGGGAGATCATTGGAGGAATATCATATACACTAACATTTGCATTAATCGAAAGTATTTTTCTTTTCGTTTTGGTCATATTCGTTAATTTCATTGTTCCAAAACAATTCTTTGCTGAAAAGTTTATATTAAATAGCACGATTCTTGCCTTGTTAATATTTATATGGGCAATTTTAGTTCAAAAAAATTACGATTCCATAATATCTTCGGATGGGAAATCAATTCTTTTCTTGTTTTCCATAATCTTACTCTCAATTGTTATTGTCATTATAGTTGCAAACCGCATTAGAAACCTTGAAGTTATCATTTCCGCTATTGTAAATAGAGTAGTAGTATTAGCAGTCATTTATTTAATGCTTGATACATTGGGAATACTAATTGTAATCATTCGAAACCTATAAGAATTAATTCATTAAACGAATTATGGACAGAAGAGAGTTTCTAAAGTTTTCAGCCGTTTTTGCTCTAATGGGTACGAGAGCATCTCAATTAATGGGCAACATTGATAAATTGGTAACAGGCCAAAAGCACCCGAATGTGATTATTCTATTATTTGATACCCTTTCAGCACAACACATGTCACTATATGAGTACCCCCGCAACACAACCCCGAACATCGACCGCTTTGCAAAAAAGGCGACTGTTTACCACAACCATTATACAGCGGGGAATTTCACGACACCCGCTACTGCATCAATACTTACAGGGACATACCCCTGGTTCCATCGTGCCCTCCATCTTTTTGGGAGTATTCTAGAGACCCAGACTAATAAGAATATTTTTCGCTTAATTCCAACTGATATATATAAAATCGCATACACTCATAACTTGTTAGCATACTCCCTATTAAACCAATTAAGTGATTCCATTGACCATTTGAAGAAACCTCGTGATTTAGCATTATTTGACCCCCAATATTCCGACCAAATTTTCCCGTCAGACTACAATGTATCATTATTAAGCGAATCGACTATTCTTCGGGGAGAAGAATCGCTTAATCCAACCTCCCCATTGTTGTCCCTAATCCATCTCATCCGTATCACTTCACAAAAAAAGAAAAATCACTAGTGAAATCGGTTCGCTTTTCCCAAGAGGAATCCCCAAAGTAGATGACATGTTTTTTATACTTGAAGACCTTGTTTATTGGATAATGGATGAGATAAACAAACTACCGAAACCTTTTTTGATGTATCTACATCCCCAACCACCACATGGACCATACAAAAC
>JBAUBP010000172.1:0-3864 GCA_049676905.1 Bathyarchaeia archaeon | reverse complement strand
GGCTTAAAGTTTGTATCCGAGTTTTCTTAAAAGCGATTTTCTTTCCACGACTTCTTTCTCATCTTCGATACCCTTAGGAGGACTTCCATCAATTACTCCCATAATTCCTCTACCCAAATTATTCTCAGCCAATATCACATCCACCGGATTTGCAGTTGCACAATAGATGTTACATACCTCGGGAACATTTTTTATTGAATTCAGGATATTTATGGGGTAGAGATTTCTTAGCATAATAATGAATGTGTGACCTGCTGCAATATTCAACATATTTTTGACTGCCAGATCAATAAGCTCAGGATCATTCCCAGATCTTCTTATTAAGCATGGACCCGAAGATTCAGAAAATGCGATTCCAAATTTTGCGCTAGGAACTCCTCCCGAAATGGCTTCATGGAGATCCTCAATGGCCTTGATGAAATGGCATTGCCCTAAGATAATATTCACGCCTTCCGGCCTATCTATTTTCCTAGTCTTCCATTTAACCTCTGACATATTGATCTCCTAACAATTTGTAGAAAATACGTTTTAAAAATAGATAACGATTAAGAAAGTAAATAATTATGGGTCTCAGTTCAAAGTCCGATAGATTATTCTAAATTGGAACGTCTATTACGAGACGTTCTAGAAGTTCTTTGTATCTGTTTCGTATTGTGACTTCAGTAACATTGGCGATCTCAGCTATCTCTCTTTGAGTTTTTCTTTCATTCGTAAGTACTGTCGCTATATAAGTTGCCGCGGCAGCGATTCCGGTTGGGCCCCTACCACTTGTCAACTTTATCTTCTTTGCAGTCTCAAGAATCTTTATCGCTATTGCTTCAGCTCGACCTGATATAACTAGTTTGTTTGAGAATCGAGCGGCATAGTCTCTACTTGTGGATGGCGGAACAAAGGTTTCCAGCTCTCTGACCATGAATCTGTAACTTCTTCCAACATCTTTTTTGTTGAGGCCTGCTGCCCCAGAGATTTCTTCAAGGGTTCTAGCTATTCCGCATTGACGGCACGACATATAGATGGCAGCGGCAGTAACATTATGGATGGACCTTCCTCTTATCAATCGTTTCTTTATGGCCTTTCGGTAGATGACTGAAGCAGTTTCGAGAATGTTCTTGGGAAGATTGAGACTAGAGGAGAGTTTACTTAGATCTGAAAGAGCAACTGCAAGATTTCTCTCAGTAGCGTCTGAGACTCTAACTCTTCTTTGCCATTTTCTTAAGGTATAGAGTTCAACTCTCTGTGAAGAGGATAATTTCTTGCCTGAGGTCCCTCTATTTTGCCAGTCAATAGTCGTTGAGAGGCCTTTATCATGGATAGTGAATGTCATAGGAGCACCGACTCTCGCTCTTCGAGTTCTTTGTTCATCATCGAATGCTCGCCACTCAGGGGTTGTGTCAGCAATTTTTTCGGTTACGACACAGCCACAACCCATGCAGACTAACTCGGCAGCCTCATAATCCCTCATGAGTTTAGATTTACCACATTCAGGACAGGTGCGGACCTTTTGGCTAGTTTCTCCTACTTCACTTGACGTCGGATTCTTTTCCTTGGACACGTGGCACCACTATTCTGAGTATACTACTTTTCCAACAAGCAATAATGGGTCGGATATTTTTGGAGTTATCGATATGTAGGGACTATTAACTGGCCCGAAAATGTCTTGTATCTTTCCAACCTCTCTAAGCTTGCTATTAAATACCCTTTCTCCAATTTTCAAGTTAGTATCTGAATGAAGTCTCAAAATTAATTTTCCACTCTTTGACACATGTAAGAACTTGTTAAGCCTCCTCAAAAATCAACACTTGTTATAGTAACAAGAAAGCGAATGGGCAGTTGAGACTATATTAACGTAGCGTTACTTTACAAATTAAAAAACGCAAAATAAATCCAAATTATATTCACAGAAAAAAAATCACCTGCCCTTGTTACAAATTTTATTGAAGTTAGTTAATTTAATCCATTTCGACAGCTCGTCAAATATCAAACATCATGTTTAGTCAATCAACTTTCCTGTTTCAATATCAACAGAAAGACCAGGAGCAAGATCTTTCAATTTGTTTCCAAACTCTTTAGATCTTAAAATTTCAAGAAATATTTGTATTGATTCCTTATTGAGCCTATTTTTATTTATCGCGAAATCAAATCTTTCGAATGAATGACTGACGAAATCTAATTCATTTTGCTCTGCAACGGTTCTAATACCGAATCCAACATCAACCTTGCCTTGTGACACTGCTGATGCCACAGCTGAGTGAGATTTCGCCTCTAAATCGTAACCATTTATTTTTTTTACGAGTTCCTGTAATGATTTATTCTTTTTCTTCGCAACATATCCAAGACACATATCGATCAAAATTCTCGTTCCGGAACCCCGATTACGATTAATGAAACTTATTTCAGGTTTCAATAGATCTGAAAAATCATTAACTTTCTTAGCACTATCCTTTCTTATCATGAAACCTTGTTCTCTAACATAACCTCTTACCAAAATAACTTTATTTTCTAAATCAAATCTTTTTATAAACGGCGTATTATAATCACCTGAGTTTTCATCGAGGAGATGTATTCCCGCGAGATCTGCTTCTCCTCTTTTTAAAGCTTGAAGACCTCCCATAGATCCAACATTTATTATCTTTCCTAGGACTGGCCTAGTTTTTTCTGAAATGACTTTAAGAAGAATATCTATTCCGACACAATGACTTCCAACAATAAGAAAATCTGATGGTCTAATGTTTTGGTTGAAAAGATGAACTTGGACGGTTTCCCCCTCTACTATGACATCTCTATCGGATGAAACCCTTACGAATCCATCAGCAAGTGCTAAAGAGGTTATTGCACCCGAACCTGCCAGGGCAGGATAAGCAAGATAATTTCCACACTCTTCCTTAACAATATGAACAGGAAGCAATTCTTGTTTTCCTCTCACAGAGATTGTTTTGAACGCAAGCCTTGCATCCACTGAAGGCATATGAACGTCAAACCTTATGCCAGATAATCTTCTTATCGTCGGTTTGACAAGTTCATAGAAAATCATTAAAGCTGATGTAGGATTCCCCGGTAATGCAAACAATGGTTTTCCAGCTACGATAGCTACCAACGCAGGTTTACCCGGTTTAACTGCCAAGCCATTCGCAATTATCTGAGACCCTTTTATTGAAGAAATTATCTGGGGAATAAGATCACGACTACCAGCAGATGTACTTCCAGAAGTCAAAACTAGGTCAGCTGACTCAACTGCTCTCTTCAGAATATTTCTTATCTCAACTTCATCATCAGGCACTATACCAAGCATAATTGGGATTCCACCAGATTCATAGACCGCAGCAGCTATGGAGTAAGCATTTATATCAAAAATTTTCATTCTACTTAATTCTGAGCCGGGTGGAATCAACTCATTTCCTGTAGACAATATGGCTACTTTGGGAGACCCGATGACTATAACATTTTTTCTGCCAATGGCGGCCATAATTGCTATTTCTCTCGATGTTATGATTTGACTTCTTCTCAGAACAACTTCGCCAGCCATAATATCCGAACCCGCTGCCATAATATTCTCACCTGGCGTTACAGATCGAGAAATCTCCACTTCATTATCTGAGGTTTTGGTGAACTCCACCATTACAACTGCACTGGCACCTATCGGTATCGGAGCTCCTGTAGAAATTTCTGATGTTTCTCCTTCATTCAGTGTCATAGCCGGAACTATTCCTGGTTCTGACTTACCGACTAATTTCAAAATTTTAGTTTTAATTTCATTGGCACTAAAAGTATCTTGAGCTTTGACAGCATATCCATCCATGGTCGATCTATCGAATCCAGGTACATCTATTGTTGAAGTCACATCCTCTGCTAGAACCTTTCCTAGAG
>JBAUBP010000171.1:0-6963 GCA_049676905.1 Bathyarchaeia archaeon | reverse complement strand
CTCAAAGATGGAAGAACAATTCTCCTAAGACCAATAAAACCCGAAGATGAAGCTCTATGGCTTGAAATGTTTCAGAACTTCTCAAAAGAATCAAGACGATACAGATTCTTCGAAATCATAAAAGACGCACCCCATGAAGTAAGAATTCGATACTGCAATATCGACTACGATAGAGAAATGGCAATAGTCGCAGAATTAACCGACCCTAAACATCGAAAAATTCTAGGGGTCGTCAGACTGATTATTGAACCTGATGGAACATCCGGAGAAATCGCATTCATAGTAGCAGATCCATGGCAAAAACTAGGATTAGGCTCGAAAATTGTTGATTACATGATCGAGATCTGCAAAGAGAAAAATCTTGAAACCATATTCGCAATAATGTTGCCCGATAACAAGTTAGCAATTGAACTAGTAAAGAAAATGGGATTCAAAGTCAAACAACTAGAAGATGAAACCGTAAAAGCTACACTTAACTTGAAAGAGGAAATAGATGAGACCAAACCAATATCCACACCATCTCCGAAAATATAACATAGAAATTGTAGAGTTCGTGCGCATTAGCGTGAAGCGCGCATGTTAGTTCCGGTTTTAATATAGTGGAGTTTAACATTTGATGTCTAGAAAATATGTGGTGCGGTAGATGGAAATCATCTTTTCAGAGGATTGTTTAGATTACTCGTATTTTGGGCATATAGAAACCTCTGAAAGAGTTAAGATAGCCAGTGAAATTCTGGAAAAAATGGGGTATAGTTTTGTGGAGCCTGAACCTGTATCTGAGGAAGATCTTTTACGTGTCCACTCTACGAATTGGGTTGAAAGGGTTAAGAGAGGGGGATTCTTTGATGCGGATACACCTGGTTCTAAGAATATCTATAGGTATGCAAGTCTATCGGCTGGAGGAGCACTGCTGGCCGCCAACGTGAAGGGTTTCTCATTGCTCAGACCACCCGGACACCATGCAGGCAAAAATGGAAGAGCCCTAGGCGCATCAACCCTTGGATTCTGTTATTTCAATAACATGGCTATAGCTGTGAAGCATCTCAATCAGCGAACTCTAATATTGGACATAGATGGACATCACGGAAACGGTACCCAGGAGATTTTCATGGGATACCCAAAAGTTACATATATTTCACTCCACCTAGTCCCAGAATTTCCAGGTACGGGTCTGACCTCAGAGATAAACTGTTTCAATTTTCCATTACCCCCCGGAACAGGTGATAAGTTGTATCTTAAGACATTGGACAAGGCACTGGACCACGTCGATATGAAGAATATAGAGATAATTGGAATTTCGGCTGGGTTTGATGCCCACCAAGGGGACCTTGCTTCTTTGGATTTAACCTCCAATTGTTTCAGAGAAATCGGTAAAAGGGTTAGAGATTTAGAAATAGAGGTTTTCGGAGTGCTAGAAGGCGGCTATTCAGGCGGAAATATAGCATCAGATCTACATCATCTCATACAAGGATTAGAAAGAAGCTAACTCAAACGCGCTCACCCTCACGTGCGCTTTGAAAAAATTGGTAAAGAAAATCTTGAAAAATCAGAGAGAAATTCAATTCATCAATTCGTTATGAAGGCAAAAACTATTGTTGGGACACCATTATTCAATTGAAAACACAAGAATTAGCTAAATTCATTCTAGGAAAAACAAAGAAGATTGATTTCTCTAATCCTAGTCCATTTCTGGCTAATGTGGATGATACGGAATTAAGACACAGGATTCTTTCTCTATCAACAAAGGATGCAGGAAAACGTGGAATTAGAAAAAATACTCTTTGGCATCTAAAGAAACGAGCTAAAGAAAAGAAATCTTTAAAGACCTACTCTAAAGTTTCAAAGAAACTTTCCATCAATTAGGCAGTTAACAATAATTAGAGAATTAATATTTAGTCTCGTTATATAGCGTCACTATGACACTTAGCTTCAAGTTTCATGACCGGAAATATTTGATTGCTATCATAATGCCCATGACAATAAATCCCAAAAGAGTTGCTTCTTCTCCTCCCAATTTTACCACCTATGTTTAGCTTTATATTCCTCAGAAGATTTAAGGATGTTTGGCAACCTAACATGTTAAGAAATTATGTAATTAGGTACATCATAATATTGAATGTAAAACTACGGGCATAACCTGTTAAGAGACATTATGTTTTACCTAACATACCTAACATTGCCATAACATAACTACCTAACCTAACATTACATAACATAATTTTACAGATCGGCGAGCGATAGTGAGCCAAATCCTAAAATAAAGAAGGGGTTGGGGAATACTTTCCCCAACAAACACGGATTTTTTTTAAAGTGTGTGTGTGCTATAGCTGGTGAGCACACACTAACTCATAATAAAATGAAATAATAGAAAAGATAAATCTTTGATAGTTATTTAGGTTCGAACTTCTTACAACTGTAATCTTCTTTAACCTTTTGTTTGATCACAGAGCAGTATGGAGTACCTTTACGGGTCCTAAAATATGCACAGATCTTACAAATATTTTCAATCTCCATCTTTTTACCCTCCACTTCGAAATTATACTAAGCCTTCTTTTCTTTCTCTTTTTTCTTCTTAAGCTTTCGAGCCATTCTAGGTTTGCCCATCTAAAACTCCTCTTTATTTATAATTTCTCGATACTAACCAATAAAACATCATCTTCTCACTTAGAAATTCCGTCAGAAACCTCTGCCTTAATTGTATGGTAACCAGTTTTTTAAAAAGCATGTGTATATGTCTTATTAAATTCAGAAAAAGAATTTTCAGCAATTCTAAGACCCCCCGTAAAACCCTTCTATTTATTGGAGGATATTTAAATCATAACAGACTATAACACCAACAGCATGAAGGCAATTAATATTCCATCAACACAATCATAGATGAGAATCATGTTCGCCCGCTTCTTCTGGTATTGGCTTCAACTACACAGCAGCCAATGGTTACCAATACAAGAACTCGAAAAAATACAACTCAAAAAACTGAAAAAAATCCTATCATATTCATATGATAAAGTACCATTCTACAGAAAATATTACGATCAGCATGGAGTACATCCTAATGATCTTAAATCATTAGAAGACATTCGCAAATTTCCAATAATTACGAAGGAGCTTGCGCGCGACACCCCCCTTCAAGAGAGAAAGTCAGTAGACATTGATCTATCTCAATGTGTTACTCGTAAAACATCCGGCTCCACCGGAATTCCAGTCTCAATACTTGATGACAAATATTCTCTAAGTTATGTCGATGCATACCTCTTTCGAAGATATCTTGAATACGGCTATAAACTCTGGGAAAAAATCTGCCGTACCGATACACATCCAATCGAATCCCCAACCCAAACCACCAGAAGAGCTCAACAGACATTATCGAAACAAACAGAACGCACTGGAAGATTCAGAAGCCTACCCCTAGAAGACGGTATCGAAAAGAACATAGAAATGATAAAGAAAGAACGCCCACAAATTCTGATGGCTTATCCATCTTACCTAAGAGTTCTTGCAAAGGTTTTGCATGATCGACAAGACAATAACATTAAACCAAGAATAATAATGACGCATGGAGAGGTTCTCGATGAATCTAGCAGAGCTCTTTTCGACTCTACTTTCGACTCTCAAGTTTACAATGGCTATGGCTGTATAGAGGTAGCTCCACGCGGTATGGCTTGGGAGTGCAAGCAGAGATCAGGACTCCATATTAACTCGGATTTAGTGTTGTTAGAAGTTTTGAAGGATGGTGAACCGGTATCACCTGGGGAAAGAGGAGAAGTAGTTGCTACTAGCCTTTTCAGGTTTTCAACCCCTATGATAAGATATAGAGTAGGAGACATCTGCACTTTATCAGATGATAAATGTGCATGTGGAAGAGAGATGCCACTGATCAAGAATATCGACGGAAGATTAGTCGATTTCATCGAATTGCCAAACGGCCAACAAATACCCCCTTATGCAATTATGTCACTTCTACAAAATATTTCAGGAATAGGAAGATATCAAATTATTCAGGAAACCCAAAATAAGATAGTAACCAAAATCGAGAAAAGCAAAGATTTTGATCAGACTACCATCACAAATATAAGAGATGTATGTACGAAACTTTTTTCCTCGGATATCCAGCTTGAAATAGATACTATTGAACAATTTCCTATCGAGATCGGAAAGAAATTTCGAGTAATAACATCAAGAGTTTAACTTCTTTCATAATACATTTACAACTGAAAAACAAAGCCTTTAGCATCTCAAGTGTGTGAGATAACAAGTTTTATATTGTAAGCCATGCACCATTTTTTTCTAGTGATACGAAGTTGGTAACTAAGACAGTAGGCGGGCAAGCAGTACCAGTAGATAAACTATCAATATTCCTTTCAAATTTCTGGCTTCTAATAATGCTGATAATGGTAATTCCTATCGCATTCCTGATTTACAGGAACCGCAGCGCTCTCAAGTTCATCACACCATTAATTTCGAGATTCCTCGAATTCAGACGAATGTTCTGAATAATTCCACCTGCTCCACATCATGAATCAGATCGATACAATTAGCGTATGCTACGATTGCGTGCGCTCTGGGTATAAGACTTCTCTTACTCTTTCAGCTATTCTCTCTGCTGCTCGACCATCAAGGATATTCCCGAATATCATATTTCGATAATGCTTGCGAAGTTTTGATTTTTGATCCGGATTTTCCATTGATCTCATGATGGCCGACGGTAGTTCATCAATTTGATTAATCTCTATTCCTACATCTCTCCAATTCCATTCAGGGCCTTCTGGATCAAAGTGGTTGGGCTCCTCGTAACGGTGGGGATTATTAACCAGAATAATCGGACGGTCAAGTGCAAGAAAATAAAATATTACGCTGGAAGCATCAGACAATAGAATATCTGCAAATGGAAAATAATCATAGATGCTTGAATGTGTATCCTCAACCAGAAGAGTTTGATTATTACGTCGAACTGATTCTTGCCACATTTTCATCCATTCTGGATTTCGTTCTAGAATCACCGGATGGGGTTTGATGATGATATTTAGATTTGGAAAAGTCTGTCTTATATGATCAACCCATTTATCCCCTAATATTTCAACAGAATTAAGTAACTTATCATGAGTTGGTGCATAGATCAGAGTATTTTTCCCTTTAGAAAAATCATTTGGAAGTGCCTTCAATGCAGATTTATTTTTATTTTGAAATATTTGGTCCATGGGTACGAATCCTGTAAGCCAGAAACCGAGGCGTGGAATCGATCCTCTCTTTATGAGATCATCACGAACCCATTCACTTGAGACACAAGCGAAATCACAACCTGAAACTGCTTTCTTTGATTCATTTTTGCTTATGAAGCCGTGACGCGTCCACACAATAATTGTGTTAGGAAGATCTTCTCTAAAGGCATCATAATGACGGTCAGCAAGAATTAAAATTCTAGGATTGAAAGATATTATCTCTTCTATACTGTTAGTCATCAGACATTTGAATTCGTCTTTCAGAAGAGAATAGATCGGGTCAAGCATCGCATGATGGAAATTGTGTAGTATGTGGAATCCAACACGATTCAAATCTTGTTCAGTTTCGTGAAATCGTTTTTTGTAATCATCGTAAGTTTCTGTTGGATTATTTTTAAGAGAGTATTGTTGATTCTTATTTGAGTGCATTAATTCTCTTAATATTTCTCCACTAATGTTAAAACCATTAATTTGACTTCGAGGCACATAGCGCACAGGTTTAAGATGTTTTACTCCTTCGAGAAAACGTTTGTTGCCGGATACGATAACATCAAAGGGTGGAGAGCCATCGATCGATTTCATATCTCTTAGATGTTCTTTGCTAACAATGACCTCTATCTTGGGCATATGTTTGAATATTTCACAGAATATTGAAGCCACTTTTTCCGGAGGTAAGACAAAATCCTTGGAGCCATAATATTTTCCTGGAGTAGCTATGATCCTTACTAATATCTTATCATATTCATCATATATTCGAACTAATGTCAGAATATGCCCTATATGAGGTGGCTGTCCTCTTATTGGAAAAAGGGCTGTTACCATCACGTCAACGCTCATGTGCTATAAACGTAATAATTCAATACAGTCAAATCCTTAAAAACATAGACAGGAAAAGTGCAATAGATAAGTGTGAAGATCCGAAATAGGATGGTTATAGTGTCAGTCAATATCAGCTACTAAAAATTGTGAGTATCGAAATATTAGTAATTAATAGGAATTGTTGAACGAAGAATATGTGATATATCTATTATACGGTGAAATGATTAATGGATTCAAGTGGGAACGATATTAGAAAAAAAATCATTAAAGATATCAGACCGTGGGGGAGTTTCAAGCAGTATGCATACAATGAAAAGTGCTCTGTCAAGATCATTACCATAAATCCAAATCAAATGCTCAGTAGTCAGGCTCACAAAAAAAGGGATGAACTGATGGTAATTCTTGATGATGGATTAAAAATCGAGTTAGATGATGAAATTTTATTACCAAATCCTGGTGACGAAGTTGTAATTAATAGAAATACTAAACATCGCGTTTCATCTCTTGGAAAGCGAGCAAGAATATTGGAAGTATCATTTGGTTTTTTTGATGAAAATGATATTGAAAGATTTGAAGATATTTATGGACGACATTAAAAACAAGTACACACTAAACAGCAACCAAGATACGGATCCATTTAGTGAGCGCTAACATTTTTCATACTGTGAAAGCTTCCTTTCACATCCTTTTCTAGCGCGCGCTGAAGAAGAGAGAGATCATGCAAGAAAAGATCCAGAAGAACGCATTAGCGAGTGCGCGTCGTATGGCGATTGGCGAGTGCGCGTCGTATGGCGATTGGCGAGTGCGCGTCGTATGGCGATTGGCGTTTGCCCGAAATGTGGAAGCGAGAATACACACAGTTGTGAAACGCTTGAACATGTATCAACTAGCGACGACGAAAAAATTAGCAATTGTCAATTTGCCC
>JBAUBP010000170.1:0-1566 GCA_049676905.1 Bathyarchaeia archaeon | reverse complement strand
AAAGTGACTCGACGAGTCACCCATAAACGCTTAGAGGCAGGTCAAATTACTGTGGGACCCGAATATCAACGTTTGAAACAGGAACGCAAGGGTAAGATCATACCGGTCGATAAAGCACAGGTTGTCGTGTTAGCCTCTGGTAACTTAGGATTGATCTATTTTAATGACTGCCCAGAGCGTTTGAATTACGAGCAGATTAACCAATCATTTCCTGATCTAATATCTGGATTAGTTAACCATGAAGGTGTTGGATTCATCTTAGTGAAATCTGAAAAAGATGGTGGTATTGTGCTCGGCAAAAACGGTAAATATTATCTGAATAATGATCATGTAGAAGGCGAAAATCCTCTAAACAATTTCGGTCCACGAGCAGCTGATCATCTACGTCGCACTAACAGTTTTCAAAACGTACCCGACATATTGGTAAATAGTTTTTATGATCCAGAAAAGGATGAAGGTACAGCGTTTGAAGAACAGATCGGTTTCCATGGTGGTATGGGAGGTCACCAAAATAAAGGGCTTTTACTATACCCAACAGAGTGGATGCTCGATAAGGAAGAGATAGTTGGTGCTGAGCATCTTCATCGAATTCTTAAGAGTCAACTGATAGATCTACAGAATAAACTAAATGCGTAGTTTTACTCTTCAGTTGATTCGTTTCGGTTCAGCGTTTTTTGAGCCAGTCATTAGCTTCGGCTATAGCATCGGTAACTGATGCTCCTATTGTAGGTTGAGATACGAAGATGTTTTCTTCACCAATGATTTTCAAAGTATCTGTTTTCTCCAACTGCTCCTTAACATTTGGATGAATTTCAGCTAGGATTAATCTGCTGCCGGACGCTTGCAATTTTTTATTGTACCGTTGGAGCCAGCTAATGAAGGTGTTATTAGTTTCCTCTATATCCCTATCAACAAATATTATGACTGCATTCTTCACATCCTTCGTCGATGGTAGCTTCTTTTCCATCGTCTCAATTGAGGCGAAGTATTGTGAGCCATAGAAATTCAAAACTGTGACTTTGTTAGATGGGAATTCTTTGGGAGTTTCCTGTTCTTTGAAATGGCCATCTTCAACCTGTACAAGTTCCTTAACATGGAAATCGAGAGATGACTTGTAAATGTACAGGGCGAGAGAGATTAGAATGCCCCACATGAATGCGTTTATTATGTTTATTGTCAAGGTCAATGCGAAAGTTAAGATCATAGCTATTCTCCCAATCATATGGGTCTGCCACCCGCGCAGGAACCTCTGTTCATTTATGGCTTCGAATCCGACATAGATCAGTAGGCCCGCCAGTGCAGGCATCGGGATCATATTGGCTAAAGGAATGATTGTTACTATGGCAACTGCCATAATGATACCGGAGAAGATATTGGCCATGCGTGTTTTAGCGCCAGCACTTACGATTACCGATGTTCGTGAGAGTGATCCGCAGGAGGGTGCTGACTGGAAGATGCCGCCTACGGCATTGGCAGCACCTACACCTATGAAATCTCTATTGGAGTCTCCTCTGGTACCATCTGGGTTAAGGTAGTATTGAGCTACACCGGCAGAGACAGCTATAC
>JBAUBP010000169.1:0-16756 GCA_049676905.1 Bathyarchaeia archaeon | reverse complement strand
AGGTATTTGACCCCTCCAGAAACTCTAGTCTGTATAAAAGGAATACCTGACATGAGTGGAATTACCTCAGAAGGTGGAGGCGTCAAGATAGGACCCATGACAACACTCGCAGAAATAGCTGAATCTGGCACAGTACCGATGTTGGCCGAAACAGCAAAACAAGTCTCAACTCCTCAACTCCGTAACATGGGCACAATAGGAGGCAACATCTGTCAGCAAGTAAGATGCTGGTACTACAATAAGCCAGAGTTCTACTGCTACAGAAAAGGAGGGCCAGTCTGCTACCAACCAGGCGGAGACAACAGATACGGCGCCATATTAGAACAAAAAGTATGCAACGCAATAGTTGCCAGTGATATGGCAGTATCTCTAACAGCGCTCAACGCAACTTTGGCAGTACAAGGAACGGGTGGTACAAAGGAAATAGCAATGAAGGACTTCTACGTAACGCTAGGCACTGTACTGAAACCAGACGAGATAATAACTGCCATAAACATACCTGAAACACCATCCAAAGGCAGCTTCAAGAAGGCTAGAGTAAGGAAGAGCTGGGACTTTGCAATTGCAAGCGCCGCAGTCGCAACAACATCAGCAGGAACAACCGCCGCATTAGGTGGAGTTGCACCTGTAATAGTTAGCGGAACACCAGATGAAGTTTCTTCAGCACTCGACAATGCAACACCACTAAGCATGAACAGGTATAAAGTGCAGATAGCAAAAACAATATTGCAAGAAGCTATGGCGTAATCATACGCCATTTTCCCTTTTTTTATAATTCGATTTTCCTAAGCGTTAGTCTTAATTATATTTTCACTCACATAGTCGCATAAGGTTACTGTAAATTGAATCCTCCATCTACAAAGAAAATAGCCATAATAGCAAGTTTAGCAGTTGCAATCTTTAGCTTTAGCATATATTACAGAACTTATTTTTTGCTGGGAGTTCTATTTGCATTAGGCTCAGGAGCCATAACTTTCCTAATTCTTCACAGTGAGAAAATCCAACGCCTCAGAAGGGCGCTCGTTGTTTATTACGCAGTAGTAACATGGATTGGCACGTTTATAATTTTTTCATTTATAGGTCTAACGTCACTAATGAAATGGATTGGAGGACACTTACGAGTCTATTACTATGCTGGTATGCCTGCAATAGGTAAAGCGCTTGTACCCTGTAATTTTAATCTACCAAGTGTCACCTTGTCGGAATCTTTATGGGGACAAGAAACAGCAATAGAAAGCGTTGTTGGAATATCAGTAATTTGGCCCACTTCTGTTTTTTATTTCTCACTTCTTATATTATTTCCTTTTCTTTTAACGGCCGTGGTTCTTGGCAGAGGGTTCTGTGGCTGGATCTGTTATTTCGGAGGAACCGTTGATGTTTTCAGGAAAAATGGGAAACCAAAATGGATCCTCTCTAGATTCAGGAAGAATTACACAGAATCAGACAAAAGCACTCCTACATTGGACGGATTACGAGAAGATGTTAAAGATGTAAAATATGGAGTTGCAATAGGGCTGCTACTAATAGCAATAGGATTAGCCATTCCTGTAATATGCTTAATCTGTTGGACATGGGTTCTACAATATGTATGGTGGGCAATACTTGCAGTAGTTGCTTTTGCATTAACTGTAATATTTCTTCCCTTCATGACAGGAAAAAGAACTTGGTGTTCGATCTTATGCCCAGTTGGTGCACTCATTAATCTGATTGAACGTATAACTCCCTTCAATGTGAGAATTGATCCTAAAAAATGTACTAAAGATTACTCTTGTACAACTGTTTGTCCAATGTATTCAATGACTAAGCAAACAATTAATGAAATGTACGCCCCAAATGTAGATTGCATAAAATGCGGTGCATGCATAGAGCAATGCCCAGAGAATGCAATTGATCTATATCTACTTGGTACATCAAAAAAGGTTAGATCTTGGTTTATTCCGATAGCCATAGCTGCAGGAATGTTTTGGTATATCTGGTTCGTAATATCAATAGTACAAATATTTCCTCTACTAATACATTGACAATAATAACAAGTAACAGTTTTAACTATATTATAATTAATAATTTATTGGGTTTAGATAATGAGTTTGAAATCAGTTATCTCCCCTAACAAGATCAGAAAGGTACAGAGACTAGTTTCTATACTTGTTTTGTTAGGTATGACCCTAGCTTTAGCACCCTATATATCTTCAGGTGTTGAAATGCCAGAGGAAAAACCGCTAGGTGCTACAAGATTACTGATTACACATGAGGGCTATCAAGTAGAGTTAGATAAACCTTGGAAATTGTATATAAAGGCAATAAATGATCAAGGTTTAATCGACACTTCTAGAGACGATTTTATCGAAATAGATGTAAAATCAATAAGCTATATGGAAAGTCGCTCGGAAATAAGCGCAAAATCATTAAGGCTACAGAACGGTACTGCAACTATAATATTTCTTGGGCACGCGCAAGAATTGGTCAGTGTTACAGCTAATTGGAAAGAGGGCAAATCAGAGTTAAAATCAGGAATGGTAACATTGCATGTCGGTATAGGTGGCGAATGAACAGATAAATTGGGTAAAACTTATTGACGTTAAAAAATTTTATTAGAGGGAGAAAGTGAAGATGTATATACGTTTTCACTCTATAAATAGAATGAACAATCTTCAAACGTCAAGAAAGATAAGAATTATCCAGACAGGTTTCTCAATTGTCTTACTTATAATATTGATAACTATTCCTGTTTATTACTCATGGCCAGAGCCATCAAAAGGTCAGATAACAGCAGTAAAATTAAATTTGAGAATCCATGCTGAAAGCGAAGCTAAAATTTCAATAATAGTAACTGCTGTTGATGAAACAGGTAATTTGGATCCTACTCGGGATGATGAAGTTGAACTTTCTTTTGAGGGCATAACTATCTCCAAATTAGCACATTCGAGAGTTAGACTTGAGAACGGATCGGCCAGAGTAAGATTGGAAGTGGTGCAAAAAGAAACTTCATTTTTAATGGCAAAATGGGTAAGCGGCCTCACTCCTTTAAGAGATGCAAAAATTATCGTGTCGCCACTTATGTGGGATTACTAGTTTTAAGATGAAATAATTAATGTTCCACATTAGTTAAGATTTTTGCGTCCATAAGGACATACAGCCATACATAGTCCACAACGACTTGGTAGTGTCAATTTCCAACACGCCATTTTAGCTATTGAGGTTGTACCTGTATCTTCATCATAGTCAAGTGCATCTATTGGACAAATATCGATACATTTTCTGCAATTCCCACAAACATTTTTAGTTGTATCCTTTCTTGGTGCAAATGTTTTTAGGGGAGCCTCTGTAATTAGTGAGACTAATCTTACACGTGGTCCATATTCTGAAGTAATGATGAGACTACACTTTCCTTGTGTTCCTAATCCAGCAGCTATGGCAGCAAGTTTATGTGGAAAAACCCCTTTAACTTCTGTCCAGTCCGTAACACGTGCTTGAATTGGGAATGACAGGAATCCATTTTTTTCAAGATATTTTGACGTTTCAATTGCAATATTATCCAATAGATTATAGTTATAATATTTCAAATAACCCTCAAGTGTTTGTGTATATACTTCATGTCTAGATGAGAAAAGGTCAGATCTGGATCGAGCTTTTGTGGAAAGACCAAACTCAAGTAAAGCATCATTTACTTTAAGTCCGATTGTGATAACTGATTTAGCCTTGGGTACAAAGAAACCAGGCTTATATTTAAGGTCTGGATAGCATTCCAGATAATTCGCAGATGCAATACCAACTAAATCGGCTCCCTTTTTCTTTGCAAAGGCAATAACTTGACTCGTGAAATCATCATTACTCAATTGAGTTCACTCACTTATCATTCAAATATGTCCACATGATTAAGCAAACGATATTATAAGTAGACCTCTCAAGTAAACATATACTAGTGAACTAAACTCCAGCTAAGTAAAATAGAAAATAAATAAACAATTTCATGTTAATGAACAATGTAAATTGGATATATTTCATTAAGATTATTATTTAGTTTATGTTAATTATATTTCAGTTTTTCACTGGGTATCGCCCGTATTTCTTAGATGCATTAATTATCGCATCGATACTTCTATCTGGTCCATATACGGCTGCGCCAGTAGATAAGACAAATCCTCCACCTGGAGCCCCAATCTCAATCTTCTTCTTACATATTTCTTCAATTTGTTCAGTTGTTCCTGAACGGAAAATACCTATTGGTTCTACATTCCCCCAAAGACACACACGATCTCCAATTCGCTCCTTTGTTTCCTTTAGATCATTTTGAAAACTGAAGTTGAATAGTTGCACACCCAAATCACTAATCTGCTCTAACATATGCATCGTTTTCGAATCATTATGATATACTCTGATCTTTCCACTAAAAGAATCATAAATTCTTTTCATATATTTGAAGCCAAACTCATCAGCAAATTTCTGAGAAACTAAACCTGGAATATCATCCCCAATAAATATGAACTCTAATCCACCTGATACTTCTTCCAAGGCCTTAATGTATTCAATCTCTGTTCTAACACATACTTCTAGAAGTTTGTGAAGTAATCCAGGATTCCTAAACATATCCGAAAAGACCTGACTCAGTCCCCTAACTTCAGTAGCTAAACCAAGAGGACCCAACACAAAAGGTATATCGACTTTGTATTCTTTTGGTGCATTTTCAAGCATATATTGATAGGCTTCTAGAACTTTTGGCATAAATCCATCCGTATAAGGATCTGGAACCTCAAGTTCTTCTACCTTATCTAACTCATCTATGAAAGGAAGACATTTTGGCGGCTGGTTACTGGAAAGCTTGGCTTCAGCTCCTAATGCTGAAGGTTCAACTATCATTCCAAAATCAGGATAGATACTTGGAAGGAATGCACAGTCAGGAAATCTCTTGTGCAGCTCTATCTGAGCATTAAGTTTGATCTTAGGGTCAAGAATGTATTCTTTTACATCAAGCTTCAATCTCGTCGCATCATAGGTACTACGCAAAAAAGCAACTGGAACAATATCTGGCTCCTCATGACTAATTGCAGTCATCAATCTATCTCTGGGAGTCAATTCAATCAAATTCCATTATGTTCGATTTATTTTTCCACTCTTAAAGAATTGAGCACAAATTCTGTCTGGACATTTTAAATCATTACCTTCAGGTGGACTTGGATGCATCTTATCATCTAATTGTCTCTGGTAAGTATGATAATTATGGCATTCCAGTTCAAATCTCTCTTCAACTGAAGTTGCATATTTAAAAACGAATTTATCATATCCTTTTTGTTTGATTACTTCAATTCTTTTCAGGAGTTCTTTTTGTAAGTCTTCATCTGAACCACCAATGATTTTAGGAGCAAATCCTCCGATTGGGGCTATATATCCAATAGCAAAGTTCCCAGCTCTTTTAGCTTCGACTGTTTTTTCGACAGTATTCTTATCAAAGTTATAGGGACCATTTGGTAATCCAAGTGATTGATCTTTTGTGAAATACTCCAGTGGTGGCATATTACATTCTTCTCCAACTTCTAATCTTTTAATTGAATTTAGGTTTTTACATGATAAAAAAATATTATGAGTTAATTTGAGTCTATTTAAAAAAGTTGAAATAATAATCAATCGTAATTTTTATCTGGTGTCATGGTTGCCAGCTATAAAGGAATATCCGCTTCAAGCCAGTCTTCAAGAAATTAAGGATAAATTTAATGCGATAATAGAAGCACTCACAAAACAAATAAATATTATTCGAGAAAATCGGGAACAATGGACAAAATATGCTTTGGCTATGCAGAAAGACATGAAAATCAAATTAGACATTATTCGTAACTTAGAGGAAGACATCAATCTTCAAAAGAATCTCATCAAAAAAATATCTGAAATGGATCTTTCTGATATTCAAATTAATGTACCAGCAACTTTTCAAATACAAGAGTTCGCCGATTCCACGCTAGAATCAATTGAAAATATGAAAAATAAAGATGATCCAAAACTTTTGTCTGAGATTCAATCACAATTCTACGTATTCAATAATGGTCTACTAGATTATGTGGAGGATCTTGAGATAATATTGTCAAACAAAGGGAATAAAGCCTTGGAAGATTTACAAGCAATTATTAAAGAAAGAAATAATTTGACAACACTTATGACATACACAATCAAGGATGAGCATTAATATATAAAATATAAATTATTCAATGACTATTTGGACCGATTGGTTTAACCTACTTAGTATCAAGGTATATAGGACATCAAAATTGGGTGACTCTATAGAAGTTTTTAGAACCATAGGGGCAACTATCATTATTATAATGATTATTGGTGTTTCCATATATTATTATCAAGTTGAGGAGGAACGTTTACAGCAGGAAGAATTACAGGCTAAAGAGGAACTTGGAAAACCTGGCAGACTAGTAATAATTATGCCAAATGAGGTACATGTCAATCAAGAAGTTCCTATAAACATTGCAGTTGTTGATTTAAATGGGTCAATCCTAGTCACAAGGGAAGATCTCGTCGAGATTTCACTCTTAACCCAAGGCAAATGTATGGTTGGAATCAAGCGTACTAATAGAGTAGTTTGGTCTAGGAATGTCAATCTTCAGTTGAATAATGGTATTAGTGAGTTTTGGTTTAAAGCAACAGACATAGAAACAGTCACTATAATAGCTAGACAACTAAGGGGGGATGCCCCTCTTGAAGAGACAAGAATCATGTTTATTATATTAAGAGAGTAACACGCGCTAGCTATATTTTTAATAGGAACTATCATTTTCGATTAGCGCGTGCGCAATATGTCAACATGATTTCCATATTCTTTCATGCTCATTAGTCTGTCAAGTTGTGTTAGATCTGTTAATCTGATTTTTACAATCCAACCTTGACCGTAGGGATCTGATGCTATTAGCATTGGCTCTTCTTTCAACTTATCATTTGTTTTAATTATTTGTCCACTTATTGGGGACAGAATATCGGCTACCGTCTTCTCTGTTTCAACGATGGTTATGCTATCTGTTTGATCAACTCTTTTTCCTACATCAGGTAATTCGATGAATAATATGGTCTTGTACCCAATTTTTTTAATATCTTCAAATGCATAATCTGTTACACCTATAACAGCAATATTCTCTTTGAGTATCCTAATCCATTCATGGGTGGAGCTATAAAGAAGTTCTTCAGGTAATGGATTATGTTCTTTCATTTATTTAGACCAACATTTAGTCTGACAATATTTTAGTGAAAATCTGTTTTGTTCTTGGCAATTGTATTGTTTTATGTACTTATTTTTGACATGCCTTCTTTCATGATACATTTTGTCCCTAGTCTTTCGTCTTGCTGCCTCTATTATTCGTTTCATTTTCTCAGAGGCTTAGCGCGCGTGAACTCATTCATGGCAAGTTATCAGATTAAGGATAGGGCATTATGAAGAATGTAGAACCCAGCAGCGATTAGAATTATACCCGTTATCCGATTTATCCAGTTAGAATATCTATTTATTTTATTCAAAATAGTCTGTTTTGTCCTGAGAGTTAAGACTGAAACTGCCATAGTTATGATCCCCATGCCTAAACCATAGGATATCAAGGTCAGTATTCCGTTTTGAATCCCGCTTATAAAGGAGTAAAGTATAATTGAGAAAAATACGGGTGCGGAACATCCTGAAATCACTAGCCCGAAAGCCAAGCCAAAGACATAAAGTCCTATAAAACCTCTTTTGACTTTGAACCTGGGAGCTATGGAATCAAAAGTTAAACCAGCCATCTGGATTAAACCAAGGAATATTATGGCAAGTGCTACAATTAGTTGGAGCCAAGGCAAAACGGTGGCGAGGATGCCTCCAACGAAGGATATTAAAGAGCCTAGAATAGCTAGTACTGAGATAAGCCCTGCTGTAAACGTTAACCCTGAGAGTATTCCATGAGTCAATGATTTGGAATCAACCAAATATGCAATATATCCTGGTATTAGAGCAAATGAACAAGGATGTAACAGTGACGATACTCCAGCCAGAAACGCGAAAGATAAACTGAACAGTAGACTATCGACCAAAGTTAGACTTCCCCTAGAATAGTCTCTATCTCTTGGGTTAATGTCTGTGCTCGAACTATTCCTTCATGTCTGAAGCGAATGTAGCCCTCATCATCGATTATGATGGTTGTAGGAATAAACTTAATTTGATATTCGAATGAAGTGCCAGGGATATCTATAGCAATTCTCCATTTTACATTGTAAAAATCGGCGAAGGACTGAAGTTGCTCATTCATTCCTTTCCCACCATGAACGGAGATAGATAGAATTTCTACTCTATCGCTGTAAGAATTATGGATACTTTTTAGTTCGATAACTTGTTCTTTACATGGTTTGCAGGTTGCCCCCATAAAGTCTAGAATAACGATCCTTCCTCTAAAATCATTCAATACAAATTTCTCACCATTAATATCGACGAGAGTAAAATCTTGAGCCAAAGGATGATCTGAGCTAGCGGTTTTAGTGTGAGATGTAGTATTTTGAGGAGTAGGATTTGACGACTGAGTGACCTCAGATGTTGCATCTTGCTGAGTTTCATCTTGTTTTGTTTGAATGTTTGAACTAATTAAAACTAAGGCTAAGCAAAACACAATTATTATTCCATATATGAAATGTTTCTTTGATTGATTTTTTCTACTTCGCAATACTCGATCGCGTGATTTTTTATCCATATTAATACCATCCTAAAGTTATTACTTTCTAGATCATTTTTTTCTCTATCTCATAATTTTTCAAATGTTCTGTTCAATTTATTTTTTATAATTACTTGTAACATACGCTCAAGCCGATTTCTTATTCAAGAGATTTGAATTTCTTCGATTATGAGGTTCTTCGTCTTCTGAACATCTTCGGGTGATACGTAATCCATCACTGGCTTCAGGTTTTGTCCAATATCTTCGTGAAGTGCCTTCTTGTTCATGCTGATGTCTCTTACAAGCATGAAGTTCTTCGCAGGCTTGAACCCAGCAGCCTCCACAATCTTTCTACTGCATTCGTTGGGGCACCCATCAACTGTAATGATCTTCTTCGAAGCCTTTGTCTTTGCGATAACGGGAGCTAGGCTCAATGGAAGCGCAGCCAAACAGCCCACCCCGACTTTATCTAAACCAAGTTCCTTAACTACCTCAAGACTTCCCATACCAGCTGTGATTCCAGTGTTTGATAAACAGCCAAAACAGGCGTATACTATGTTCTCATAGGTCTTCGTTTCTTCCTGTCGATGTTTCTCCGACATCAAAATTTTCACCTATTATAAACTTCCACTCAATATTCCATAGAGTAATCCAAAAATTATGCTGAATACTCCCGCTATGAGCATGTAGTTTAGAACGACTTTCCACCCAGTAATTTTCGAGACTGCTAGAGCATTAGCTACATCATAGGGTTGACCCATAAGCCATGCTAACAAGGCTCCTTTGGACATACCTAATTGCCATAGTCCCCTTCCAATAACAATCTCTACCAGTGTGGGTGTATAAAGTGGACCGCCGAGGACTGAAGCGATCAATACTCCACGGACTCCAGTAAGATAGTTCCCCACAATATCTTCAGGGAGATATGCCACGAAATAACTGACGATGATTAGCCCTATAATAAAATAGGGTAAAATCATTTTGGCAAGGTAACCTCCAAATTTCAACGCCGCTAATAATCTCTCGTCCAAAGGTAGCTTAACTAGTTCTATGGTTGTTTGAGGGTTTGAATCGCTTTTTTGGTATGCTCTTTCAACACTCTTGCCCCAAGGCATCCGCGATATGACTATTCCTGCCACAAGCGCGACGACAATGGATCCGATTATACGCCATCCTGCAACCTCCCATGACAGTAATTCTCCAGTAAGCAAGATCGCAAGGATGTTGGAGGCAGGAGCCATAAGAAGAAAGGCGATGGCTGGACCTATACCAGCACCACTGTAAAGCATTCCTGCAAATAATGGGACCATTGTACATGAGCATACAGTGAAAAATGGGGCCACTCCAAGAGCTAAGGCGTAACCGCTCAGTTTGTTGCTACTCATATACTTGGTGATAATCTCTTTTGGAATGAACTCATAGATAAGACCCGCTACGACGAATGCGAAAAGGAGACAGATCCAGCCATGACTGAAAAAATCTATAAGATAAGCTATTGGGATATACCAAATAGGCATTCCATGAAAGTCGGCGGTCTCCATCGTGGGGGCTAGGGAGTATGCCATAATCCTTGAGTGCACTAAGGCTCCGAAGACAAATATTATGAATGCAATTAGAATGATAGTTCGGAAGATTCTTTTTCTTTCAGTCAATTATCATTTTCACACGCACTATTTTCTAGATTGGGAAAAGTTAATATAACTATTTCTATATAGCTCTTAAGCTATTTATTTGGGTAGTGTGATATTAGACATGGTTCTAATTGAAGTAATAGGAGTAGATCCACCATGCAAGAGATGTGCAACCACACAGCAAAACGTTGAACAAGCAGCAAACGAACTTAGAAATGAAGGATTAGAGGTTACTACTAAAAAACTAGATATCTCATCAAAAGATACAATTTCTAAGTATGGTATAATTCTTACACCAGCAATTGCACTTAATGGAAAAGTAAGAGTGGCAGGCAGAATTGCCAGCTCTGATGAGATTATTAAAATCATCAAAGAGATGGTTTAGTTCCAAAAAGTAAATCATATAAAAATGCTTATTCAATCAACTATTAAGCTCAAAATTGGATAATTTACTGAATATTAAGAAATCGAAAAGACAAGTTGATTTTTAGAATGAAACATAGAACTTTATTTATTACAAATACCACGATATGGGCTATTGCTATAATCAGTGTAGCAATATTATTGTTCGATACTTCATATTTCTATTCAATATTGTTAACTTTGTGTATTGGATGTATAATAAGCATAATTCTTACTGCTGGAGATATCAAAACCAAGAAGAAAGAATGGTATGAAGGAAGCTGAAAGTAAGATATTAATTATTGGAGGAACCTATCAATAGCCCCTCCACCCAATATAGACCTCAATCTTATGTGATTCCAGACTGTTCGGCCCTTCCAACCACTCAATAGAAATACGGACTAATTCTTTATGGTGATCTACGAATCTAACCACTCCTTGACCGGAGTTCAATTTCAAATCTATTGATTCTGACCATATCGTTACTGACTCATCGGAGATGCCAAGTTTAGCATGCTCGCCACGGTCAATAGAAATTCTAACAAGATCGTCTCTCTTCTTATCTAGTAATCCTTCATCACTTACAGCTTGAACTGCAAGCATGCATTCAACTCCCATGGGACCAATAAACGATGGTGTTAATATGATCAACTTAGAAGCTTCAATAGGTGGTTCTGGAGGAGTATATAACGCGTAATACGTAGCTAGACTGAAGAGCGTGATTAACATCAAGGCCGATGCAAGTGCTCTAACAACTTTTGCATTAGAAAGAAGGTTCCTCATTGGTTCACAATCCATATTTGTATAATGATTTAATAATGCAAAGTTTACTGCTCATTCTCTTAATGATCTTTTTTTAGCTTACATATTTAAATATATAAATATAGCTTACATGCTATAATCTTGGTGCCATAGAATATTGAAAATAAACGAAGTTAGTACAATCAATTTCAAATCAACAATTTTTAAAGCATTAGCGGATCCAAGCAGACTAAGAATCTTAAATTTCTTAAGGACAGGTGAAAAGTGTGCTTGTGATATTGTGCCAACAATAGGTTTTGCTCAGCCGACAGTTTCTAGACATCTAAAGGTTCTAATAGATTGTGGAATTCTTACAAGAAGGAAACAAAGTAATAAGATGATATATTCAGTCACTTCGAAGAAAATTTATGATTTAATTGATCTTATGGATTCAAGATTTATTGAATTTCTAAGCAGAAATATTGTTACAAACATCCAACGGGGATTTCGATAGATAATTAAATCTATGAAAATCTGACAGAAAATGTTGTGGTTATTGTTCTGAGTGAATATTATTCAGTTATATCTTACTCATCATTTTCTAGATGGCTTTTCGCAATGATTGCTGCACCCAGCGCTCCAACTAGTTGTGGATCAATTTTTTCTGGAGTGTGAACATTAATATCAAGTTCTTTGGATAATGCTTTTTTCAAACCAATATTCTTTGAGACGCCCCCCGTTAGCATCACAGATGGCTTGAGACCAACTTTTTTTGCCATGACTCCAACTCTTTGTGAAATAGCATTATGAAGCCCTGCGATCACATCTTCTTTTGTGGTTCCTTCAGCCAGTAGAGAAACGATTTCAGTTAGAGCAAAAACTGTACATGTGCTGGAAATCGCCGCTGGATTTTTTGCTTTAATTGACAATTCTCCCATCTCCTCTAGGGGGACTTCCAACACAAGTTTAGAAGCAAATTCAAGAAATCTACCTGTGCCTGCAGCGCATTTATCATTTAGAGAAAAGTCTGTAATTTTACCATCATCATCAAGGGCTATCGCCTTAAAGTCTTGACCGCCGATATCAATCACTGTATGAGTATCAGGGTTTAAGTAATGGGCGCCACGCCCATGACATGATATCTCGGTGACGGTGGTGTCGGCGAAGGGAGCCTTTACTCTTCCATAACCCGTTGCGACAATGTATTTCTTCTCTGCATGAAGATTTTCTATTTTAATAAGCACCTCTTTGAGAGCTTTTTCTCCCGCTTGGGTTGGATTAGCTCCTGTCGGTAATATTGGTCCAGCAATTATGTTGTCATCAGCTATCACGACACATTTTGCTGTGGTACTTCCTATGTCTACTCCTACAGCAACTTTAGTCATTTCTCAACGAACCTCTTTTCATGTACATATCACCTTGTTAAATCTCAATACACTATGTTGGCATCAATACTGGAACTATTTGAATAAGCGCGAACACAAACCAAACATACCACGCAGCAGTACCAGCTAAGACTAAGGGGAAGAACCAGCTTCTTGTCTTAATTCCTGTACCTCTAAGATATAGATCAATACATTCTCTAGGACATACTTCCATGCATTTACCGCATTTTGTACAGTCCAGATTAGGCTCCCCTTTTTCCTCGATAGCCTTCGGTGTCATAGCATAAGTGTGACAAAAATGCATACAGTCAAAGCATTTATCACATTTTTTCATATCTATCCTGACCTCGAACGGACTCAAGCTCTCAACTAGATTAATCATGGCTCCAACTGGACAAAGTATACAGAACCACCTTTTTTTTGTCATGAATGGAAGAATTATGACAAAAAGTACAACTACCGCTATGAAGGCTAGTCCAAGCCATAAATATTGAATTAAAAAGGTCCAACAGATCATACATATTATTGGAACAACCGCTCCAAAAG
This sequence comes from Bathyarchaeia archaeon, assembly GCA_049676905.1. Taxonomy (GTDB): domain Archaea; phylum Thermoproteota; class Bathyarchaeia; order 40CM-2-53-6; family RBG-13-38-9; genus RBG-13-38-9. The sequence goes on along the minus strand of JBAUBP010000169.1, from coordinate 3,391 downwards.
CCACAATCAACAAGGCCAAAGCAACACCATACTTTATGTCCTTTATCTCCTCCTTCAATCCCCCCAAGAAAGGCTCACCACGAGGCGGACGGCATTTAATTCTAAATTTTTCCATTGTCCATCTTTCTTTTGTTCCACCCATGAATGTCTCCACTGTTCCTCCAAAAAAACACATCCAGCCACACCAACCTCTACCAAAAATTACAGCTGTCATTGCAAACGGAATCATTACCATTATCAGCATGATCAAAGATGAAGGCCAATGCATCATCGCTCCAGGCTGCGCTTCCTGACCATAAACCGCTAATCCAAGAGTTATCTCAGGAAGGGTACGAGTGCAGGGAATAATTGTTGTTCCATATGTTGGTACACCCATATAGTAATAGACCCTAAGGTGGGCATTTATCCACCTCACAAGATCTAGAGGACCAATCCAGATTATAATTGCGAAGAAACCTGCCCAGACAACAGCTGATATAAAGATGAGAATTGTTCTTCTGACATGTTGAACTTCCTTTGCTCGTAGAACCCAGTAAGTTGCGGCACCCATAAAAATACCTGCAAAAATACCTAGAAATACAAAGGGTCGATAGAATAGATAGAGGGAAAATGCTGCCACTCCCAAGGATGCTATAATAGCATTACTTCGAGAGGTAGCAGGTTTCATAATCGCCTTCTATCTATATAGCTATATATTAATTATCCTTTCTAGATGCATAAAATCAAAACTCAGGAAAACATCATCTAGGGGTAACGTGAGCTTGCTCGAGACTTTGACAGGAATTATGAATGATTTGCCTAAATCATTGAAGATTAAAAAAGAGCACGGTTCTAAAGTAGTAGGTTATTTTTGTGGATTTATTCCTGAGGAGCTGATCACCGCTGCTGGACTTATTCCTTTACGGCTCGTATCTGGAAGTAATCCCGAAGCCATGCGGACCGGGGAAGAATATATCAAATCTTATAGTTGTCCATATGTTCGTACTTGCATCGGAAACAATGTAAACGCTCACCCATATTATGAACTCCTTGATGCTATTTGCATAGCCTGCACTTGCGACGGAATGAAGAATCTTAAAGATTACTGGAAAAGATACTTCAATACTCCAGTCTATATTGTGGACATCCCAAAAACATCTAACAGATTCAGAACACGTAAACATGCAGAAAAATACTTCACCACTGAACTCAAACAGCTAAAACAAAATCTTGAGGATATCAGTGGAAATAAAATTACAGATAAAAAACTCATTGAAAGCATAAGATTCCATAATCTCATCAGAAGTAGAATTAGAAGCCTATACGAATATCTCAACATTGATCCCTCCCCCATATCTTGGAGTGAAATTCTAAAAATTTCTCATATCGGCTTTCTCATAGATAAAGTACAATTCTTAAATGAAGTTTCCAGAATTCTTGGAGGACTCACATATAAACCAGAAACTCAAAAAAAGATAGCACGTGCACGATATGGACGACCAAGACTAACTCTCTATGGTTCTGTTATGACTCTAGAGGATACAAAAGTTATAGATATAGTAGAAAAAGCTGGCGGGCAAATAGTTGGAGATGCCCTGTGTACTGGTTCTAGGTTCTGGCGCAAAGATGTCGCTCTAGACAGACCCGTAATGGATGCACTTGTCGACAGATATCTATACAATATCCCATGCGCCCATATGACTGACATCATGATGAGACTAAACTATGCTATAGCCACGGCAAGAGAAAGTGAAGCCGACGGCCTCATCTACTATAGCCTCAAGGCATGTGATACTTTTAGGTCTGAAATCAGAATTTTCGAGAAAGCTATTCAGAAAGAACTAGGAATCCCCACGTTAATGATCGAGACAGAATATTCCCCAGCAGACATAGGAACAACAAGAACAAAAATCGAGGCATTTATTGAAATGTTAAGAGGAATATGAAATGGCTGAACAGATTGCATCTAAAATCCATCTAAATGGAAAATTGAAAAATTTCAAAAAAATATGGGAAATGTTCATAGAAAGCAGTGACAGAATCAAGGTGAGCCAAAAAAAAGTAATTGCAAAATGGAAGCTTATTCCTCCTGAAATAATATATGCCCTAGAAGCAGTTCCCTACGATCTACTTTTACATGAGGGCTTAACCAGAAATATTGAGAGAAATAGAGAAACACATAGATATGCAATTGAGGCAGGTCTAAGCGCAGATTTTTGTCCATGGAACCTCTCTGTAACAAACAAGATTCTTTCAGAAAAAAAATCGACATCAGTAACCTCATTCCTTGGAGCATCAGGCGTATGTGACGCCTCATTGAAAAGTTTGGAAATCATGTCAGAACAAACAAGAAAACCTCTTCACGCAATCGAGATACCTACATACAATATTCAATCCGAAAAGAATGCAATCTTGTTCTTAGAGGAGGAGCTAAAACATCTTTTTGAAGTATTCAGTGAAAGCAAAGAATACGACTATTTCGAGGAATATATTCTTTTTGAAGTAAAAATAGGAAACAGAATAAGAAAAATCATCCAAGAAATCACTCATCTTCTATCACACAAACACCCACCGATGAGCTCACTTGAATACTTCATAATACATGCAACGATGGGAGATTATCTACAGAATCCAAATCTCTTAGAAAAAATCTTAATCGAAATTAAAGAAGAAGCGAAGGAAAGAATTAAGGATAAAAACATCATGAACAGCAACATGAACGATGCATCAAGAATCTACTATATTGGTGAGCCTCCTCAGAATCTTAGATTTTGGAATCTTATAGAAGAATGTGGCGGAGTTTTAGTTGGCTGCGACACATATCTTCCACTTTTCTATGAGACAATTCCTGAGACGAATTCTATTCTAAAAGTTCTTGCAAAATGGATTTGGGAGAACCCCTATCACATGCCGATCCCAGATAGAGCAGAATCACTTAGTAAACACATTAAAAGACAAAATCCTGACTGCGTTATGATTGGAAATTCAGTAGGTTGTCGAAAACTTGCATCATCAGATAAAATCATAAAAGAAATAATCAAGGAAAAACTCAAGATTCCAGTCACGTCAATTGAATTCAGTTCTTCCAACGATGATATATCCTTACTTGAACCTCATATCAAAGCATTCATAGAGATATCTAAATAGAGAATATTCAGATCATATTGAAAAGACATAAATTCACAAATTAGGTACCTAACAAATATATGACCAATTTTAAGTGAGTATTTCTCAATATTTTTTTATTGGCTTTTTCTTTCTGTGAAGACTAAAGAAAAAAAATCTTATTTTAGCATGTCTTTTGCTTTAATTACCGCATCATTTGCATTCTCAGCATAGCCATCAGCTCCAATTTCACGGACAAAATCTTCATTCACGGCAGCACCACCAACCATAACTTTAACCTTATCTC